>CAVRDQ010000139.1:0-26017 GCA_963719655.1 uncultured Acidobacteriota bacterium
TCCTTCTTGCTCAACTTGCCGTACTCGGGGAATTTGCTGATGCGGTAATACCAGCTTCCATCCTCGGCCTGGTAGGCGACGCCCTTCCTGGCCAGCCCCTCAATCAGCGCGATCATCTCCGGAATGTTTTCCGTGGCGCGGCTGATGCGCTCCGGCTGCTGGATGGCGAGGGCCTGCATGTCCTCCAGGAATGCCTTCTCGTACTTGGCCGTATATTCGCCAATCGGCATGCCCTTCTGGTTGGCGTTGCGGATGATCTTGTCGTCCACGTCGGTGATGTTCATGACGTGCAGAAGCTGGCGCCCGCTCTGCAACAGGTGGCGGCGCAGAATATCCACGGCAATGAAGGTGCGGAAGTTTCCGATGTGTCCGTAGTCGTACACGGTGGGTCCGCAGGCGTAAAAGCGCACCAGGTTGTCCTGGGAGGGAGCGAATTCCTCGGTCTTTCCGCTGAGCGAGTTATAGAGGTGGAGCGACATGGCTTTCCTTCTCGTTCCAGTGAGCGATAGGCTTCGCTGCAATCTTTGAGTGCTCTATTGATTCTAAGGGCGCCCGCGCGGAGCCGCAACCAACAGTTGCTAGCTGATCAGGTGATAGTGGCCGTCGCGGCGGGTGATGCCAACCTCGGTGCCGAAGAGTTCCGTCAGCTTGCGGGCGGTCAGCAGACGGGCCTTGGGGCCGTCATCCACAATGCGGCCATCGCGCAAGAACAGTACACGGCCAATCTCCGGCACCACGTCCGGCAGATGATGCGTAATGAGCAGAAGGGTCAATCCGCCGGCGGCCAGCTTGCGCATGGTCTGGCGCAGCTCCATCTGGGCAATCACATCCAGACTGTTACTGGGCTCGTCAAACAGCAGCGCCCGCGGCGAATGCACCAGGGCGCGGGCGATCATCACCCGCCGCACCTCGCCGCTGGACATCTGGCTCATGTCCCGCCCACTCAGGTGAGCGATCTCCAGCCAGCGCATGACCTGCCGTGCTTTGCGCCGCATCGCCTCCGTCACCGCATGGTGGTAGCCGAGGCCGACGCTGCTGAAGAATCCGCTGAGCACGGCCTCAAGGCCCGTGATGGGCCTGGCCGTAAACGGCTCCACGTCATTGCTGACAATGCCCATCAGGGTGCGCAGCTCGCTCACGTTCCATGTGTCGCGGCCAAACAGGCGGATGGAGGTCGTGGGATCGAAGACCGGATACAGCTCGCGCGTGATCGTCTTGATCAGCGTGCTTTTGCCGCAGCCGTTGGGGCCGAGGATGGCCACGTGCTCGCCCTGCGCAATCGTCAGGTCGAGTGAGTGCAGCACCTCTCGCCCGCCGCGCACCACGTTGACGTTGCGCATCTCCAGCAGCGCAGGCTGGGGTTGGCTGGCGGGTTGCTTCCGCGCAGCTTTCCGGGGTGCCGCTTTCTGGGTAGCGGATTTTCTTGTTTTTCCCTGTGCCATGGGCAACCTAGGCGTGCACCTCTTCTTCGGTCTCTTCCACGTAGCCGCCCATGTTTTCCAAAGAGGCCAGGAACCCCTTGTCCTGCAACTGGATGACCCCGACCAGGCGATAGTCGTCCAGCTCGGGGGCGTTGATCAGCTCGTACAGATCGTCAATCGTCGTCGCGTAGCGCAGTTCAAAGTGGGTATCCATCATGTTCCTCCTGCGGCAACTTTCCCGCGAATGAGCCTAAGTAGAGCACTCCGTGTGCGGCAGGGTCAAACGCAGGGTGAAAAGGCTCCGGGCAGGCTTCTGGCGACGGTGATTTTGAGCCTTCCGGAAAACGAATCCGCTGCTGGAGCCGCTCAAACCGGGGTATAATCCCACCATTCCGAAAGCCCCCAGGGAGTTGCCCGTGCAGTGGAACCCCTCCAACCCGCGCATGTGTACCCGCCGCAGGAATGTGGTGCTACGGGTCACGGCCGCGCGCGCCATCTGGTCGCGCTTTGCCTCACCGCGCGCGGAACTGGCTGGCTCTCCCTCATCGTCCCGCCCCAACCTCTTCGCCGGCGACTAGTTTCTCCCTCATTCCTCCGCAATCGTATTGCCCGCTTTTGGCCTGGCCGATTTGTTCGGACTGCCATTGGCGTGGCGTCGTACCCGTTTTTCAGCATTCGTTCTTTGGAGGAACTCCCATGACGCCTTCGACCCTTATGCACGCCGATGCCCCGGTGATCCACACCAAGCTGCCCGGGCCCAACGCCCGCCGCATCATCGCCGATGACGCCCGGCTCATCTCGCCCTCCTACACCCGCAGTTATCCCATGGTGGCCAAGCACGGCCACGGATGCATGATCGAGGATGTGGACGGCAACCAGTTCCTCGACTTCAGCGCCGGCATCGCCGTCACCAGCACCGGCCACTGTCACCCGGAGGTCGTAACGGCCATCCAGAAGCAGGCCGGCGAGCTGCTGCACATGAGCGGCACGGACTTCTACTATCCGCAGCTCACCGAACTGGCCGAGCGCCTCTCGAAGATCGCTCCCATGCCCGGCCCGCACCGCGTGCACTACGGCAACAGCGGCGCGGAGGCCGTGGAAGCCGCCATGAAGCTGGCTCGCTACCACACCAAGCGCCAGTACATCATCGCCTTCTACGGAGCCTTCCACGGACGCACCATGGGCGCCTTGTCGCTCACCTGCAGCAAGGCGCAGCAGCGCCGCCGTTTTGCTCCGCTCGTCCCCGGAGTGGTGCACGTGCCCTATCCCAACCTTTACCGCCGCCCCGCCGGAACCGACGCCGAGCAGTATGCCCGCGACACCGCGCGCCACATCGAAGACTGGGTCTTCCGCACCGAGGTTCCGCCGGAGGAGTGCGCCGCCATCGTGGTTGAAGCCTTCCAGGGTGAAGGCGGCTACCTGCCCGCGCCGCCGGCCTTCATGCAGGAACTGCGCCGCATCTGCGACAAGCACGGCATCCTGCTGATTGTGGATGAAGTGCAAAGCGGCATGGGCCGCACCGGCAAGTGGTGGGCCGTGGAGCACACCGGCGTCGCTCCGGACATGATCACCATCGCCAAGGGCATCGCCAGCGGATTGCCGCTCTCGGCCCTGGTCACGCGCGCGGACATCATGGATTGGACGCCGGGCTCGCACGCCAGCACCTTTGGAGGCAACCCGGTTGCCATCGCCGCCGCCATGGCTACCATCAACATCCTCGAGCGCGAGGGCGTCGAGAACGCGCACCGCGTCGGCGAGCACATCCTGACCCGCACTCACGACTGGGCGCAGCGCCTGCCGCTCGTCGGCGACGTCCGCGGCCGCGGACTGATGATCGGCATCGAGTTCGTCAGCGACAAGGCGGCCAAAACGCCCGCCCCGGAGCAGCGCGACCTCGTCGTCGAGGCGGCCTTCGAGAAGGGCCTGCTCGTCCTCGGCGCCGGACCGAACACCCTGCGCCTCAGCCCGCCGCTCATCGTCACCAAGCACCAGGCGGATATCGCGCTTGATATTCTCGAGGAGTGCATCCAGCAGGTGGCCAGCGGAAAGTACAAGCGCCCAAGTTGGAGCGAGTAACGCGTAAGAAGCGAGTTAAGACGCGAGTTAAGACGCGAGTAACGTACTGAAGTAAGAGAGAATCGAATGCCCCATCCTCCTGCGCGCCGCATGCGTGGAGGGTGGGGCTTATTAGCGCGCCCGCCGAGCCGGGGGATTTGAGTTTCCGGGAAAAATCTTTCTCCAAGTCGGCCAGCGGCCCGATTTTCACTATATAATCTACATTATATAGGAGGCGGTCCATGCCAAAGCTCAAGATCACGACCATCGGCGCTTCTGCCGGGCTCATCCTGAACAAAGAAGTGATGGCGAAGCTCCAGGTGAAGAAGGGCGATTCGCTCTATCTTACGGAGGCTCCCGGCGGATACCGCCTGACGCCCTACAACCCCGATTTCGAGCGCCAGATGGCTCTTGCCGAAGAGATCATGCACGACGACCGCGACGTTCTGCGGGCGCTCTCCAAATGACTGCCTGGCGTTGGTTGCGGCTCGACGTTGTGCTGGCCGTGCATGATCGCCAGATTGCCGAGCATGGAGGTCTGGCCGGGGTGCCAAACCCGGAGCGCATTGAGGCCGCACTCGCCCGTCCGCAACATCTTGCCGCGTATGGTAAGCCGGATGCATCTGTACTGGCCGCTGCCTACGCCTTTGGCCTCGCTCACAATCATGGCTTTGCCGATGGCAACAAGCGGGTGGCCTGGATTGCGGCGCGTCTCTTCCTCGCCGACAACGGCTACCTCCTGCGCTTCAATCCCGCCGATGCCGTGCGTACCATGGAAGCTCTCGCCGCCGGCACGCTGAGCGAAGAGGAACTCGTCGAGTGGTTCCGGCAGAGAATCTCCGCGCGCTGAGTTACAATCTCCGCCATGTTTGAACACATCACCCCCGCCATGCTGGCCCGCATGCGCGAACTGGAAGCCCAGGACCTGCGCGACCGCACCGATGGCACTCCGCATGGCCAGCGCCTGCGCCAGGTGCCGCCCGACGCCGGACGCTTCATCGCCATCTTAGCCGCCAGCACTCCGCCCGGCCCCTGGTTGGAGATTGGCACCAGCGCCGGATACAGCACCCTGTGGCTGGCTCTGGCCGCACGCGCCACCGGACGCAAGATCATCACCTTTGACCTCGACCCGGCCAAGTGCGAGCTGGCCCGCCGGACCTTCGACCTCTGCGGTGTGAATGACGTGGTCACCCTCGTGGAAGGCGACGCCCTGGCCGAGATTCCCAAGTACGATGGCATCGCCTTTTGCTTTCTCGACGCGGAGAAGAAGCTCTACGATCCCTGTTTCGATCTGGTCATCCCGCGCATGGTGAGCGGAGGCCTGCTAGTGGGCGATAACGCCATCAGCCACGCCGCCGATCTCGCCGGGTGGCTTGCGCGCGTGCAGACCGATCCTCGGGTGGATAGCGTACTGGTCCCCATTGGCACCGGAGACATGCTCTGCCGCCGTAAGTAGCTGGCGGGCACAGCGACTGCACAGGTACACCTAAGGCCATGTACCATCAGGCGCAGGTACAGCGACCCCCGTACTTTGCCACGCAGCCCGCGGCGATGAAATCATGATGCAAGTTATTGCTGTAGCGGCGGTTTCCGGGGCTTTACCGCGGATGCTTCTTTCCGGGAATCTCCGGAGAGTGCTTTCAGCGGGCGGGGCGGCAGTCGCGATATCAAAAGATAGGATGTATTCCACCCCGGCGTCGTACGAAGATAACCGGGAGCATTCGAAACAGGGTGCTTCAGAAAGACCCTGCGGCCGGAGTCCTTTTGGGCGACGGTTGCGAACAAAAAGATTTTGCCGATTTGCGCATGCGGAGACGGCCTCTGCAACATTGGGCGAGAGCTGCCACTCTCGCTCATTATTTTTGCCCGCAAGGTCGCAGCGACCGCACTCGCCAAACCGTCCGCTGTTGGTTCCGCGCCGTTACCAATCCATCGCTCCCATTACAATAAAGTCCATGTCCCGCCAATATCCCTCGCAACCCATCGTCGGAGTCGGAGCCGTCATTCTGCATGAGGGCCGAGTGCTGCTGGCGCGGCGCGGCAACCCTCCGCTGGCGGGTGAGTGGTCCATCCCGGGCGGCAAGCTGGAGCTGGGCGAAAAGCTGCGCACGGGCCTGGAGCGCGAGGTGCGCGAGGAGACCGGCCTGGTGGTGGAGGCCACGGAGCTGCTCGACGTCTTCGACTCCATCTTTCCCGATGCCGATGGCCGCACCGAATATCACTATGTGCTGGTGGACTTCCTCTGCCACCTGCGCTCCGGCACCGCTCTTGCTGCCAGCGACGCCAGCGAGCTCGCCTGGGCCTCGCCCGGGGAGCTTGAATCCTACGGCTTGCGTCCGGTGACCGTCGGCGTCATCCGCAAGGCCTTCGCGCTCACCGCGCTCTAGAGTTTTCCAGGGAAGTACGAAGCAATTTACTGCTGCAAGGTCAGCGGCGTCTGCGACTGGTTCTCAATCGTGTAGTAGAGCTTGTGCGTGGTGGGCGTAAAGCTGGTGGGCAGCGTGTCGTAGATGATCAATCCCGGATTGCCGCTGAAGGTTGTCGCCTCGCACTGCGCGTTCAGCGCGCCCGTCTGCCCAATGGCGGGCACGGCCAGCGTGGTGTTGGTGTAGCTGGGCGGAACCACGGAGTATTCGCTGATGACGACCGCGCAATTCATGCTGGTCGGATTCGCCAGGTAAATGATCTCGCCGGTTTCCATGGCATAGCTTGTGCCGTTGCTGGCCACCAGGGTGAACTTGACCCGGCCTCCCGCGGCGTCTCCCGCGGCCACGGCTACGCTGAACAGGTTGGCCTGCGGCGGAGTGCCGCTCATGGTCTTCGCCGTGCCGGCAATCAGCAACCGGTCGGTCATCGTTTTGCTGGCGGTCTCAGTCTGCAGGTCCACGTTGCCGGGCGTCGTGCCGTTCAAGCCGGAGGGCAATACCAGCGTGCCGCTCGTCAAGGCCGTGGTGCTGGCGCTGGTCTGCGTGCTGCCGTCGGGAAACTCAACGCCGCCGGTGGTGCTGTGGATGGTGCCCGCCACGGTCAACATCTGGTCGGGCGTGGTGGTGCCGACGCCCACCTGTCCGCCGGGCAGGATGCGCATGGCCTCCACGGTTGCCGCCGTGTTGAGCGGCGTGGTGGCCAGCGATATGTAGGATCCCTGCGCCGCGTCCGTCCAATTCTGCGCGGCAAAAAACTTGATGTAGGCTCGACTGCTGGAGCTGAAGCCGGTGGCGCCGTATCCGCGACCCTGCAGGGCAAAGAAGTTGTCGTTCAGCAGCAGCGCCGAAGGCGACGCGAGAGTGCCTTCCGCGCGCCGGCCAATAAAGTTGACGCCCACCACGCCGTAACCTTCCACGGCAATCGCCGCCGGATCCGTCACGCTGATGACGTGCAGGTTGAATTGCGGGTTGGAGGTGTTCACGCCAAAGTATCCCGAGCCCGCCATGTAGAGCGACGATGTCGCCAGGTCGCCGAGGCTGTCACTGAAGACCGGAATGTAATTCGCCACGGCGTTGCTGGCCGAGACCGCCGCCACTCCCTTGACCGCCGTGCTGACCGCGTCTCGATTGATGTAGGCATCGCCTGCCGCGTTCATTGCCTGCTGGGCTGCCGCGGCCAACTGTTCCTTGCGGACGTAAGCCGAGGCCGGCACACCGCCCAGGCTTTCGGCGTTGGCTGCCTCCACGGCAAAGGGCACGCTCACCAGCCGCAGGCGCGGCTGCTCCTGCACTCCGGGGGAGTGCACCAGCACGCCCAGCCAGCGCGGCTGGCCGCCGGCAAGTATCTCCACCGGCACGCCACTCTCACTGGCCACGCCAAGCAGGGCCCGGAAGCGTCCGTCCGTGGTGGCATGCACGACCTGCGTCTCCTGCCACAAGGGCGCGCCTCCCGTGGCCTCGGAGTAGATGGCGAAGGTCACGCCAACCGTGCCCGCCAGCGGAACGCCCTCGGCGTCCACGGCGCGGCCTTCGGTGCGCAGCAGCCATGCCGTGCCGGGCTGCACCGTTCGGGCGGAATCATTCTCTTGTGTGGTGGCGTCCTGTCTGGGGGGGAGGGGTGCCGCCTTGGCTCCCATCCAACCGGGGAGCGCGACGGCCAGCAGCGACGCACATGCTGCCAGGGTTCGAATTTTCAACTGAGAATCTCAGTTCTGCCTGTTTCGTCAGGCGCGGCCCGTGCTTTGGCGGTTCACCGCCTGCGGCCGGAGTTCACTCCCCCAATGGTTGAATTGCGATATTGCTTTAAGCTAAGGCGATCATCCCTCCCCCATTTTGGTAAGTCAATTGGAAAATACCGCATTATGACCTTGGTAACGATGCGCGTTTCCTCCCCCCAGGCAAAGTAAGCGCCCCGCACTGTAGCCATGCGGGGCGCCGGTTAGCTGCGTTGAATTGGCCTGAGGCGGGCCCGCCGCATTCACAAAGTGCACAACTGAATCCCGTGCACCACGCGAACGTTAACGGCCCTGCGACAAGCTTCAGGAAATGTTGCGGAAGCCTGGCGAGCGGTTAGAGCGAGTCTGCCCTAAGCCTCAGCCACCTCACTTGTCACGATTGGTCTGCTACAGTCGCTTGAGCTTTTATCCATCGGACCACCTCCTCTCCAGTGTGGAGGGCATCCTAGTCCCCTCTGGCGATGGCTGTCAACGCCGGCTTTTCACGCCGGGAAAAACCCTGGCGCAGCGCTCCCGGTGCCGGTCAGAATCAAGGATTTGCAGCGGATCAGGCGCGGTGGACGCTCTACTTGTTGCCCTTCGAATCTTCGCCGGCCTCGGGCTTCCACACATAGGCGTCCGGCTGCGGCAGTCCAACGTGCTTCAGCACGCGCTGCACAAAGTTGCGAGCCATCTCGTTCAGCGACTCCGGCTGGTTGTAAAACGATGGGATCAGCGGGTAGATGGTCGCTCCGGCCTCGGCCACCCGGGTCATGTTGCGCAGGTGGATCAGGTTCAGCGGCGTCTCCCGCACGCACAGCACCAGGGGTATGCGCTCCTTCAGGCAGACGTCGGCGGCGCGGTCAATCAGCTTGCCGCCAATGCCGTTGGCAATCCGTCCCAGGGTTCCCATGGAGCAGGGAAGCACGATCATCGCGCTGGTGGGATAGCTGCCGCTGGCAATGTTGGCGCCAATGTCCAGGTTGCTTTGCAGATGGGTCTTTGCCGCCTCGCGCCCCAGCAGTTGCCTGACCACGTCATTGCGCCCGGTCAGCTTCAGTTCCTCGGCCAGCACGCGCAGGCCGCTGTCGCTCACCACCAGGTTGATGGTCCCGACGCGCGCATCCGCCTCCAGCGCCAACAGCATTTGACGGGCGAAGACGCTGCCGCTGGCGCCGGTGACGGCCAGGGTGATGGTCTGCGGTGGAACCGTATGTGCCGGAACGCCGCGAGGCTGAGTCGTGGACTGCATCCCCACAGCCTATTGCTTTGCCGCGCAATCGGCAAGCCTCCGGTGGTAGGCTTGTCAGGTGGATGCCAACCGTCTGAAATCGCTTTTGGAGCAGGTTCGCCTCGGCCAGCTCTCGCCCGACGAGGCCGCCAGCCAGCTCCGCGACCTGCCTTTTGAGGACCTCGGCTTTGCCAAGGTGGATCATCAGCGCGCGGTGCGCGTCGGCGTGCCGGAGGTGATCTTTGGCCCCGGCAAAATCCCCGCGCACTTTGCCGAAATCTTCGACCGCCTGGCCAAGCGCGGCAACAACGTGCTGGCCACCCGCGTCACCCTGGAGCAGGCCCAGGCCGTGCAGGCGCAGTATCCGGCGGCCGTCCACGGAGAACTCTCCCGCACCCTGACCCTGCGCCAACAGGAGCTGACGCCGGGCAAGGGAGTCATCGGCATCATCTCGGCCGGCACCAGCGACATTCCCGTTGCCGAAGAAGCAGCCGCCACCGCCGAAATCATGGGCAACCGCGTGCTCCGCCTATTTGACGTTGGAGTGGCCGGCCTGCATCGCCTGCTGGCCCACAGTGACGATCTCCGCGCGGCGCGCGTGCTGGTCGTCTGCGCCGGCATGGAAGGCGCGTTGCCCAGCGTCGTCGGCGGACTGGTTGGCGTGCCGGTCATCGCCGTGCCCACCAGCATCGGCTACGGCGCGGCCTTCGGTGGCATCGCCGCCCTGCTCGGCATGATCAACTCCTGCGCCAGCAACGTCACCGTGGTCAACATTGATAACGGCTTCGGCGCGGCCTACGTCGCCTCGCTGATCAACCACCAGTAGGAACGCGTCTTTGTATACCGGTAGCGGCGAACACAAGTAACGGCCGTGCGGGGTTTTCCAGTGTCATCCGGTACGGCCGTGCAGGGTTTTGTGGTGTCATCCTGAGCGGAGCAATCGCCGGCGATTGCGCAGTCGAAGGATCCCTATATCGAGCTGCCAGCTTCATGAAACGATAGAGATTGTTGTTGCAACAAAAATCTTGCATCCGCCCCACCCGGCGCGCGATCAAACCAGCAGATACCTATGGCCAACAAGCTCATCAGTCACATCGGCAAGGAGATACACCAGAGCAAGCCCTTCGCCACCACCGAGGAGGAACTCCTCGTCAGCCTGCTGCGCACAACCGACGTGCTGGAGGAGCGCTTCGACCGCATGGTCAAGCCCTTCGGCATCTCCATGACGCAATACAACGTGCTGCGCATTCTGCGCGGCGCCGGCCCCGGCGGCCGCACCTGCGGAGAGATCGGCGAGCGCCTCATCGCCCGCGAACCCGACGTCACCCGCCTGCTGGAGCGCCTGGAAAAAGCCGGCTACATCGCGCGCACCCGCGACACCGCCGACCGCCGCGTGGTCGTCACCCGCATCACTCCCGCGGGCCTGAAGCTGCTGGACGCACTCGATAAGCCCATGCGCGAACTCGACGGCCTGCTGAAGCCGATTGGCGAAAAGAAGATTGAGAAGATGCTCAAGCTGCTCGACGAACTCCGCGCCCTGGTGCGGGAAGGGTAGCGCAGTTGCAAGGTTAGCCTGTTCGTCGGCTGTCGTCGTCCTGGGATTTACTTTGGTGCCCACTATGGCTCTGGTCGTTTTTCTCCGAGGTGTGAATGTCGGCGGGCACAAGCGGTTTCGCCCGAGTGTGCTCGCACAGGAACTGAGCGCCTATGGAGTGGTGAACGTGGGCGCCGCGGGAACCTTTGTCGTCCGGAAACCCGGGAACATCAAGAAGTTCCGAGCCGAACTGCTTCGAAAGCTTGGGTTCGATACGGACATTTACCTGTGCGATGGCCGCGACCTTACCCGCCTGCTGCAGGAGAATCCATTTGGGAGTGAGCCGGCGCGTCCGGATGTCACTCGTTTCCTAAGCGTACTGGCGGAAGCCGATGCCCCGAGGCCGAGCTTGCCGATTGCGCTTCCGGAAGATGGCGAATGGCTGGTGCGGCTCATCGCGTCGGACGGGCAATTCGTCTTCGGAGAGTACCGCCGGCACATGAAGACAATCGGATATCTTGGGCAAGTGGATAAGTTGTTTGGCGCCAAGGTGACGACGCGGAATTGGAACACCGTCACGGCACTCGCGCGCATCCTGGATCGCCGGGCGGCGGCAAGCGGGTAGCCGGGTTTCAGACGAGGGCTGTCGCGCGATGGCCAACGAACGAACAATCCCAAACGCGAACTGCCCCGCTCATCACGGGGCAGCGGTGTTTGCGAATGTCCCGCAGAACTGAAGTGCCGGGTGCCCCATTCAAGCCCTCTGTTGGCTTGAGTGGGGCAGTTGGGCGTCCTTCCGCCCCGCCGCGCGCAACCCAATCCAGCAGCTCACAGGCCACGTCAGCAGCCAGGCCAGCCAGTACCAGTGCGGCCACCCCTTGCTCCAGTTGGGGATGACCGAAGCCACGCCCAGCACCTCGCCGAGGATGAAGAACCACAGCACGTGCTTCGCCGCCGCCCAGGGAGCCCAGCGCGCGCACAGCCAGGCGCACAAAATGGAGATCACCACGAAGCACGCCGTGCTGGCCATCAGCGCCGTGTTTGTGGGTATCCGCCCGCGGACAAAGTCCCCGGGGAAGAGGCGTGAGAGCAATGGGTCGCTGGCCATGACCAGCACAATGGAGAGGATGTAGCTGCCAAAAACAACGGCAAAAGACTTGAGCACGCGAGGCCTCCGCGGGTGAACATGAAATCCATGTTCCATATTTGACCGCCTAGTCTGCTCCAGCCCACGCCGTGCGTCAAGCGGCTTGCAGGACCAGGTGATTACTTCGGAATCCCGGCTGGGTTATACGCGGCGCTCAGTCGCAGAAACAGTTCTTTCCGGTCCAGATCCTTGGGCAGCGGCGGCAGCGGACTGCTCAGTGAAATGGCTTGCACAAACAGTCCGTCCAAATCCCCCTGGTGGGATGACTTCACCACTTTGACCTTCGTCACCTGGCCTTCGCTGGTGATGGCAAACTGCACCACTGTCTGCCCGGTGCGATGCCGGTAGCTGACGCCGGAACTGTTGATCAGGTGATGCCAGTTGGCGTACACCAGTTTTTTCACCCGCTCCACGTAAGGCGAAATTTCGTATCCGTGCAGGTCGTTTAAGGCACGCGTGGAGCCGTCGTCCGTCATGTGCGCGTAGTCAAAGGCATTCGCCTCCACGGCCGTCTGGATGGTATCCCCGGCGGATTTCTCGAACTTCGCCAGGCCGTCCTCCGCGCCCTCATAAGCCGTCTCCGGAGCGAACTTGCCGCCCTCAAATCGTCCCTCGTAGCGCTCGCCGCCGGCTCCGGTCCACACGCCGTGGCCTGAACGCGTTCCTGCCTGCCAGTCGCCTTCATAATGATTCCCATTGGCCCACTGCATGGTGCC
Organism: uncultured Acidobacteriota bacterium; assembly: GCA_963719655.1. Lineage (GTDB taxonomy): Bacteria > Acidobacteriota > Terriglobia > Terriglobales > Acidobacteriaceae > TOLSYN. The sequence goes on from CAVRDQ010000139.1 coordinate 12,246, forward strand.
CTTGCCGTGGAACTTGCCGTTCAGGAACTCACCCTCGTAGCGGTCACCGTCCCTGGAGGTCCAAACCCCTTTGCCGGTGCGCTGGCTCTTCAGGAAGTCGCCTTCGTAATGCCTTCCATCGGGCCACTGCATTACGCCATGGCCGGTGCGATGGCCATGCACCCAGTCGCCTTCATAGCGTCGGCCGTCCTTCCACAGGAAAACGCCCTTGCCATTCTGCCCATCATCGGCGAACTCACCCTCGTAGCGGTTGCCGTTGGCAAACTGCATAATCCCCTTGCCGTGGAATTGGTTCTCTCGAAACTCGCCGTCATACCGGAAGCCGTTGGCGAACCTTAGGGTGCCCTTACCTTCCTGCTTTCCCTTCAAGAAATTGCCTTCTGCAATCTCGCTGAGCAGGCCATGCTCGAACCATTGCACGGTGCCCTGGCCGCTGGCGAGTCCATCCACACACTCGCCTATCCAGCGAATGCTCTCCTCCGGTTGGGGATTCGGGTTCCAAGCCCTGCAATGGGAGGTCTTATCGGTAATCCATCTTCCCGTGGCCGCGGCCGGAGCCCTGGTCGCCGGCGTGTCGTCGTTATCGGGAGTCGCGTCCGGTTTTTGCGCGTGGCACGGCAGTGCGCACAACGCTCCAAGCAGTAAGAGACGGAGGATGACAGAGGGTTTCCGCATTGCGGTCTCCACGAACCAATCAACATTTACGAATGCAGATAGTTGTAGCAGGTATCGGAAGCCGCGCAAAGGACATACAGCTTCGTTGCGGAGAGCCTCCGCCCGAAGTTTGTGTACAAATAAAACTGCCCCGCTTGTCACGGGGCAGTGGTCTCTGCAATCTTTCGAAACTGAAAAGCTCTCTGCTTTTACACCTTTAAATATCCGTTACTCGCTGGTCATGATGAACAGAGGCTTCATGTGGAAGCTCTTGTAGTGTGGGCGCAGGCGCTCGGTGTTGTAGTGCTCGGCCACGCTCACCAGCTTCTTGCTGCCGGTCACGCAGTCAATCGGCATGTCGTCGTAGCGGCCGTTCTTCAGCACCACCAGGCGGCCGTGCACGCGGCGCAGCAGAAGGTCCAGCGCCAGGTTGCCGTAGGCCATCGGCACAATGGAATCAATCGCGTCGGGGTCGCCGCCGCGCACCAGGTAGCCCAGCTTCTGGTTGATGATGTCCACCGTCTTGCCGTTGTTGAATTTCGGGCTGATCTCTTTCAGCTTTTCGCTGACCGCGTCGCCGATGCCGCCCAGCTTCTTGTGGCCGAAGGCATCCGTTGCCTGGTCCTCGAACATCATCTCGCCGCCCTCGAAGGTTGCGCCCTCGCTGACCAGCACAACGCTGTACTTGCTGGGATTCTTGCGGCGGTCGTAGCTCATCAGTTCGGTCAGGTGCTCAATGTTGAACTTGTGCTCGGGAATGACGCAGCGGTTGGCCGCTCCGGCCATCGTCGGCAGCATCGCCGTGTAACCCGCGTAGCGCCCGAAGACCTCCAGCACCAGGAAGCGCTCATGCGATCCGGCCGAGGTGCGCAGCGAGTTCGTCATCTGGATGGTGCGCGTCACGCAGGTCGAGAAGCCGATGCAGTAGTCCGTGCCGGGTACGTCGTTGTCCATCGTCTTTGGAATGGCGATGACCTTGGCGCCCTCCTCGTACAGGCGCACGCCGTAGCTCAGCGTGTCGTCGCCGCCAATCGGGATCAGGAAGTCGATGCCCAGCCAGTCCAGGTTGGCCAGCACTTCCTTGGTCAGGTCGTTGCGCTCTTCCTGATACTTGTCGCGCAGATGCTCCGGCACCGCGCTCTTCTTCACCTTGCCGGGGTTGGTGCGGGAGGTGTGCAGGAAGGTGCCGCCGGTGCGGCCGGCGCGGTTCACCAGCTCTTCGGTCAGCACGCTGAAGTTGCCGCTGTTGTCGTAATCCTTTTCGCGGACGATATCAATCAGTCCGCCCCAGCCACGGCGCAGGCCGATGACCTTGTAGCCCTCGCGAAGGGCGCGAATGGTAACGGCGCGGATCGCCGGGTTCAATCCCGGAACGTCTCCTCCGCCGGTCAGAATGCCGATAACGCCTTTGTGCGACTGAATGTTTGCCATTAGACAAGTCTCCCAGTGATGCTATTTCGCTCACATGCAATATAAATCAACTCGCCCTGTTACGGGGCGGCCGCTCACGCAAGCAAATGAAGCGGCGTGACCGAATCACGCCGCCCGGCTGGAGTGCACTGCGATGGGATTGGCTAGGGCTTGGCCGCGTTCGGGAGCTGTGTCGTCGCGTTCTCCGGCCCGTTTTTCGCCTCCGGCCCGGGATGCCGCTCGAGGTCCCATATGCCGCTGGCGTATTCCAGAATGGTGCGGTCGCTGCTGAACTTGTGGGAGCGCGCCGTGTTCAACACGCTCATGCGCCGCCATTTGCCACTGTCGTTGAAGTCGTCGTTGATCTTCTCGTTGATCTCGATGTACTGCGGCAGGTCGGCCAGGTGATAGAAACGGTCGCCGCGGTTCACCAGCTCGTCGAAGATCCAGCGGAACAACCCCGGCTCGTTGCGGCTGAAGCGGTCGTTCAGGAAGCAGTCCAACACGCGCTTGATGCGCGGATCGCGGTCGTAATACTCACGCGGATTGTAGCTGCCGGCCTGCTGCATGGCCTCAATCTGCTCTGCCCGCAGGCCGAAGATGTAGATGTTGTCCTCGCCCGCCTCCTCGGCAATCTCGATGTTGGCGCCGTCCCATGTCGCGACGGTCACGGCGCCGTTCATCATCAGCTTCATGTTGCCGGTGCCGCTGGCCTCCATGCCGGCCGTGCTGATCTGCTCGCTCAAATCCGCGGCGGGAATAATGCTCTCCGCCAGCGAGACGCGGTAGTCCGGCAGGAACGCCAGGCGCAGCCACTGGTTGGCCTTGGGGTCCTTGTTGATCACCGCCGCCACGTTGTGAATCAGCTTGATGATCTGCTTGGCTGCCCAGTAACCCGGCGCGGCCTTGCCGGCAAATAAGACGGTGCGCGCGGCTGCCGGCTGGTGGCCGTCTTCCACAATTTCCAAATAGTCGTGAATCACGCGCAGCACGTTCAACAGCTGGCGCTTGTACTCGTGGATGCGCTTGATCTGCACGTCGAACAGGGAGTGGGGGTCAGTCGCCACGCCCGTCTCATCGCGCACAATGCGGGCCAGCCGCAGCTTGTTCTGCAGCTTGACGTCGGCAAAGCGCTCCTGGAACGCGGCGTCGGTCGCCAGCGGCTCCAGCTTCTTCAGCTCCGCCATGTCGGTTACCCAGTTCTCACCAATGCTCTCGCTCAGCAACCGCGACAGGTGGGGATTGGTCTTCAGCAGCCAGCGCCTGGGGGCCACGCCGTTTGTCTTGTTGCTGAACTTCTCCGGCCACAGCCGCGCGAACTCCGGCACCAGCACGGTCTTCACCAGTTCGCTGTGCAAGGCGCTCACGCCGTTCACCGCGTGGGCGGCCACAATGGAGAGGTGGGCCATGCGCACGTTCTTGTCGTGGCCCTCTTCGATGATGCTCATGCGCCGCACTTTTTCGCCGTCCACCCAGCTGTAGGCCGTCAGCGAACGCAAAAAATTGTAGTTGATGTTGTAGATGATCTGCATGTGGCGCGGCAGCACGCGCTCCATCAGCGCCACGCCCCACTTCTCCAGCGCCTCGGGCAGCAGAGTGTGGTTGGTGTACGCCACGGTCTTCTGCGTGATCTCCCAGGCGTCTTCCCAACTCAGATTGTTTTCGTCCACCAGCACGCGCATCAGCTCGGCCACGGTCAGCGCCGGATGCGTGTCATTCAGCTGGATGGCCACCCGTTCGTGGAAGTCGTCGAGCGAGCTGTGGTGCGCCAAGTAGCTGCGCACAATGTCGCGCACCGCGCAGGCGACCAGGAAGTACTCCTGCACCAGGCGCAGCTCCTTGCCGGCCATGGCGCTGTCGCTGGGGTACAGCACGCGGCTGATATTCTCGCTGCCGATCTTCTGCTCCACGGCGCGGATGTAATCGCCGCGGTTGAAGATCTCAATGTCAAAGTCGTCGCTCGACCGCGCCTGAAACAGCCGCAGGTAGTTCACCGTGTGGCCGTTGTAGCCCACCACCGGCATGTCGTTCGGCACGCCCACCACCACCTGGTAGTCCAGCCAGTTCTGCCGGCTGCCGCTGCGCTCGCGGGCGTTCTCCACCCGTCCGTACAAGGGGATGACGATGGCCTCTTCCGGCCGCTGAATCTGGAACGGAGTGCCGCTGATCTTCCAGCGGTCGGGCTTTTCCCTCTGGAAGCCGTTGGCGATCTCCTGGCGGAACATGCCGTACTCGTAGTCAATGCCGTAGCCGTAGCCCGGCATGTCGAGCGTCGCCAGCGATTCCAGAAAACAGGCGGCCAGCCGTCCCAGTCCGCCGTTGCCCAGGCCCGCGTCGGGCTCGCTCTCCAACACCTGCTCCAGGCGCACGCCAAATTCGCTCAGCACGCCGTCCAGCACCTCGTTCAGGCGCATGTTGCATACGGTGTCGCCCAGCAGGCGGCCCATCAGGAATTCCATGGAGAGGTAGTACAGGTGCTTGGCTCCGGCCTTGCGGTAGCGCTCGCCGGTGGACTGCATCTGGTCCACAAACAGGTCGCGCACGGCCAGGGAGACCGGCACCAGCAGTTCGGCCGGCGTCAGGTGGTCCATCGGACGCACCAGGGTGTAGCGCACGTGGCGTTCAATGTGCTCGCGCAGGTTCTGCGCAATGGTGGCCGAGGAATCAAATGGAACTTGCGACATAGTTATTCAATCGTCCAATATCAGGAAAAGGTGAACCCGGCCCGAGCATTTCCGGAGGTCATAGTCATCCGGAGGGAACAGCTTTGCGGCGGAACGCCAAATGGGATGTCCCCAATCCCGGCAGCGTACCCGGCCGCGGGAAATTGGTGGCAGCGCTTCCACTTCTTTAAGAATTCTACGCAGTTTGTCCGCGCTTTGCGAACCCATCTGCACCATTTGTGGTGCACCCCCCTGTGCTCCGCGTGTGGAAAACCCCGCCACGGAATAGCTGCGGCAAACTGTCAAGCGGAAAACCCTTATTTTGCAACCAAATATTGATATTTAGGGTGGCCTTTCCCTAGTTACAATTGATGTTGCAGATCACCCTGACACAACACCTGTAGTGCAGTACCAGCAAGTCGAAGTAACGCCGGGGCCAGGGCCCGCAGAGGCAGACCGCCCGGCATAAGGACCATGAACTTTGCGCACTGATCGGTGCGCTTTAACGTCGTTCCAGGAGACTCATAACCATGAAGGAATTCACAGGTAGCCGTTCCCAGCGGTTGCTGTTGATGCTTCTTTTCTGTTGCCTTTTCCTCCTGTCCACCACCGCCGTATTTGCGCAGTCCACCACGGAGGGTGCCGTTGGCGGCACCGTGGTTGACCCGCACGGCAGCGTCATTCCCGGCGCCACGGTGACAGTGAAGAATTTAGGTACCGCTCAGGCCGTCACCGTCAGCACCGACGCCCAGGGCTTTTTCCGCGTAGGCGGATTGAACCCGGCCACATATTCGGTCGCCGTTGTCGCCACGGGCTTTGCCCCGTATCGCGCCTCCAACGTCGTCGTCACGGTCGGCAGCCTTACGCCGGTCAATCCCAAGCTCACCATCGGCACCAGCGAGCAGGTGGATGTTTCGGCCGAGACTCCGCTGATCAACGTCACATCGGCAGATTTCGCTCCCACCCTTAACGAAACCGCAATTGAGAATCTGCCCATCAACGGCGGCCGTTGGTCCAGCTTCGTCATGCTGACCCCCGGTGTCGTCAGCGATTCCAACGGCTTCGGACTGGTCAGCTTCCGCGGTACCTCCACCCTTCTGAACAACGTCACGGTGGACGGCGCTGACAACAACCAGGCGTACTTCTCCGAAGAGCGCGGCCGCACCCGCGCCGGTTATTCCACCGCCAAGGTCGCCATCCAGGAGTTCCAGGTCAACACCTCGAACTACTCCTCGGAATACGGCCGTTCGGCCGGTGGCGTCATCAACACGGTCACCAAGAGCGGCACCAACAATATCCACGGTGAGGCGTTCTACTACGATCGCGACAACGCGCTCGGAGCCTTCAACCCCTTCACCACTCTGACCACCTTCAACGCGACCAGCCAAACGGCGACCACCGCGGCCTACAAGCCGATTGACGTCCGCAAGATGGGCGGCTTCGGCGTCGGCGGACCGCTCGTCAAGGACAAGCTGTTCTGGTTCGTCGCCTATGACCGTTATCACCGCAACTACCCCGGCACCGCGGTACCCAACAGCGCCACCAGCTTCTTCTCGGTACCGGCCGGCAGCATTACGGCCACCGGCGCCTGCTCGTCCGCCATCGGCGGAACGCTGAGCGCTTGCCAGTTGGAGTCGGAACTGCTGTACCAGAGCACCAGCGCCACTCACCTGGCCAGCATCACCCCGACGCAGTACGCGGCCGGCCAGGCGGACTATGTCAATGCCCTGTTCGGCAACGGCAACCAGCTCGGCCTGCTCAGCATCACCGGCCCCACGCCGCGCACCGGCGACCAGGACATCTTCTTCCCCAAGTTGGACTGGGTGGTGGATTCCAAGAACCACGCTTCGTTTGAAGTCAACCGCATGCGCTGGTGGTCTCCCGCCGGCATTCAGACCCAGTCCACCAATGCTTATGGCGTGGACAGCTTCGGCAACGACTACGTCAAGGACACCTGGGGCGTAGCCAAGTGGGACACCCTGGTCAGCAACAACGTCAGCAACCAGATCCGTCTGCAGATTGGCCGCGACTTCGAGTATGAAAACAACCAGACTCCCTCGGCCTACGAAAACCAGACCCTGGTGAACCCGACCAGCCCGACCACGAACACGGGCATCGGTTATGCCAATCCCTACGGCCTGCCGCCCAACGTCAACGTGGGCAGCTTCCAGTGGGGCACCCCGCTCTTCCTGAACCGCAAGGCCTATCCGGATGAGTACAAGACCCAGATCGCCGATACCATCACGATCAGCAAGGGTCAGCACAACCTGCGCTTTGGCGTTGACTTCATGAACGCCAACGACAAGATCAACAACCTGTACGAGCAGTACGGCTACTTCAGCTACAGCGGCCTGCCGACGTACTTCGCGGGCTTGTATGATCCGGCCCACAAGTACTACAGCACCTACTACCAGGAGTTCCAGGGAACGTCGATCACCACTCCGGTGCAGACCTACCGCTTCTCCACCAACGACTGGGCCATCTTCGGCCAGGACGATTGGAAGGTCAGCCGCCGTCTGTCGGTCAGCCTCGGCCTGCGCTTTGAGACCGAGCTCCTGCCCAGCACCTACGACAACCTTGTCACCACGGTGCAGGTCGGCAGCCAGACCATCACTCCGGGCAGCCTGCCTTCGCCCAGCAAGAACTGGGGACCGCGCGTGGGCTTTGCCTACGACGTCTTCGGCGACAGCAAGACGGTTCTGCGTGGCGGCTACGGCATCTACTTCGGCCGTCTCATCAACTCCACGCTCTTCACCGGCATGACCACCACCGGTTCGCCGAATGGTCAGAACGCATACTCGATCAAGGGCAGCGCCACTGGTTCGCCGGCCTTCCCGGAAATCTACGCCAACAGCAGCAGCTTCACGGCCGGAACCTTGAGCCTGGATTACATTGATCCGAAGTTCAAGCAGCCGGAGATCAATGAAATTGACCTGACCTTGCAGCGTCAGCTGCCTTGGGGAATCGTCGCGTCTGCCAGCTACCTGGGCAGTTACGGCCGTCACCTTGCTCAGTTCAATGACATCAACCTCGCGGCTCCGGGCACTCCGTATTGCTCCAGCAGCAGCGGAGCACAGGTGGCTCTGGTCGCCGGTGCCTGCCCGTCGGCTGACAGCATCAAAACGCCGCCGAGCACGGTCAGCTACGCGCTCAACAACGGAACGGTCACCGGTCTGCCTCTGTCGGCTCTGCCCGCGCAGTCCCAGACTCTGCCCTTCTACACTTCGCGCCTGAACTACGGTTACGGCACGATCACGGACATCTTCAGCGGCGTCAACTCCAGCTACAACGCTCTTGCGGTGCAGTTGGAAAAGCGCCTCAGCCACCACGTCCAGTTCTCGGCCAACTACACCTGGTCGCACGCTCTGGATTTCGGCATGAACAACACCACCGGCGCGGGCTCCAGCAACTTTATTGACCCGCTCCACAAGAAGTTCGGTATGTACGGCGACGCTCTGACCAACGTGCCCAACCGCTTCACCTTCAGCGCCCTGCTCCAGGCTCCCTGGCAGCACAAGGGCTGGCTGAAGTACGCGGTGGACGGTTGGCAGGCTTCTCCGGTCGTTCAGATCCAGAACGGCCTGGGCAACACGCTGCAGACGGCCTCCTCGTATCCGACGGTCTACGTCGGCACGCAGGAGTTCCAGAGCGTTTCCAGCGGCATGACCGGAGCGGGCGGCTCCTGGCAGATTCCGGGAACCGAGCGTAACGGCTATCGCCAGCCCAGCACCTACGTGGTTGACCTGCGCCTGGCCAAGCAGTTCCAGGTTTGCAAGCAGACGAAGGCTGAGTTCTCGGCCGACGCCTTCAACCTCTTCAATCATCGGAACGTGACGGGCATCAACACCAGTAGCGCCTACACGATCTCCAGCCCGAGCAGCGGAACGACCGGTGTGACGACCAATCCGACCATCATTCCGTACTCGAGCGCCGTCAGCAGCACGAACAGCTCGCTGTTTGATGTACCCAGCTCGGCCAACAGCAACTTCGTGTACGGCGTCCGCCAGATTCAGCTTGGCGTCCGTCTGCTGTTCTAATCACGAGTTGTCGTAACGCTACACGGCGGCAGCGCTTCGGCGCTGCCGCTTTTTCATGCGCGCAAATGGGAAATTCAGCAAGAAGCTACTTCGGGAATAAGAAGTGTCATCTGGGCAGTAATAAGAAGTGTCATCCTGAGCGAAGCGAAGGACCCCCGCGCGGATGGGCTACCCGAGCCGGTGAAGGTCACCAACCGTAAGCCCGATGCTCTTGCTTTCTCCGCGCAGGCAAAACAAAGGGACTGCCGGCTGCTCCATCCCCTCCGTTGTTGCCAGGGTGGGGTCGTTGACTTTGCTCTCACCGCGCAAAAAAAGGAGCGCCTCTTCGGCGCTCCCGGGTGGTATCAACCAAAGAGCTTCTTGTCTTTGAACCTCTAGATAGCAGTTACTTCCTCACTCCGATGCTCAATTCCTTCAGCTGCGCGTCGCTCACCGGCGTCGGAGCCTCCATCATCAGGTCGGTCGCGGCCGCCGTCTTCGGGAAGGGAATCACCTCGCGCAGGTTGGCCGCCCCGGCCAGGATCATCACGATGCGGTCCAGCCCAAGGGCGATGCCGCCGTGTGGAGGCGTGCCGTACTGCAAGGCCTCCAGGAAGAATCCGAAGCGCAGCTTCTGCTCGGCCTCATCCATGCCAAGCGCCTCGAAGATCTTCGCCTGCACCTCCTGCTGGTGGATACGAATTGAGCCGGAGCCCAGCTCCGTGCCATTCAGCACCACGTCGTAGGCGCGCGCGCGAATAGAACCCAGCGCCGAGTCCGGATCGTGCAGGGCCTTGACGCCTTCCGCCAGCAGCCCCGCGTGCTCCTCGTGAATCGAGGTGAACGGGTGATGCGCAAAGGTCCAGCGGCTCGTGCCTTCGTCCCATTCGAAGCTGGGGAAGTCGGTGACCCAAAGGAATTTGTATGCCTTCTCGTCGAATGCCTTGTGGCGCGCGGCATATTTCTGCGCCAGCGCCAGCCGCAGCAATCCCGCCTGGCTGTACACCGCAGTAGCGGCGCGGTGCAGCCGGCGAGCGTCCGTGGTGTCGGTCGCACTCTCTTTTCTCGGAGCGGCCACCAGAACCAGCAGGTCGCCCGCTTCGGCACCGCAGGCTTCTCTCACCCTGGCGATTGCATCGGGCCAGGTCTTCTCCAGCCGCTTGATGTCGTCAAAATACTTGATGACCTTGGACTGCTTCTCGCTGAGCAGCCCCTTGTGGTCGTCGCGCTCCTTGCGGCTCAGCTCGCCCACCTTTGGAATGCGGATGGCCACCACGGGCAGCGCCGTATCCACCTGCAAGGTCTCCCAGGCGTCGGCGGGGAAGAACTCTTTCACCCCGGTCATCGCCGGCAGGCGCAGGTCGGGCTTATCAATGCCGTACAGCCGGATGGCCTCGTCGTAGGGCATCTGCGGGAAGGGCCGCTCGATCTTGACTCCGGCGGCGGTAAAGGCCGCGTCCACAGGCCGGCGACAAACTCCGGCGGCAGCACCCGCCACAGTTCCTCCGGCGACAGCCCCCGTAGCCGCTCCTTCCCCTCGCACTGGTCGCATCAAGCGAACGCGACACGCAGGGCGGCTTGATCAGCGGGGCAATATGGGGTTGGGCCGTCAACAGCCAATAGGGCCGGAATAACGGGCCGGCACCGCCTTGTCATGGGGGCAAGGGCGGTCGTCGCCCGCTTGAACGTCCGTACCCGTCCAAAGCGCGAGGGGCGGGAAGCTTTGCCGCTTTTGTCGCGGGCCGGAAACTCTTGCCGGGGTCAGGCAACAACAGACAGATGTTTCTTGGCTGGAAACGGGCGATCGCGGCGAGGGTCGCCGATGATTCCCAATCGACCATGCTGGTGTCCGCGAGTTCGATGCGATTCCGCGGCCGTCCGGTGGGATTGTCTACACGATCTTTCACCCGAAGTCAAACAAGTCGTCCGGCAATTCCATGAGCAGCCGCCGAAATCCCTTGTTATTGGCATCGAATGTGCTGCCAACATAAGGTCGGTGCCAGAGGAAACAGTTGTCCTCTGGGAAACTCTCATGGAATGCGAGGCAGTCGATAAAGACTTTGCTCGCAACTATTTGCAAAGGAGTCGAACTATGAAGTTGCACTATGCAATCCCCGTAGCCCTGGGAATCCTGGCCCTGACGGCCTACCAGGCGGCGTGCGGTTGATCCCGCCCGGCCCAATGCCCCCCGGCGCCAGAAGTCAAGGCCCCGGGCGTCGATGTGCGAGCCGGCACCGCGGGAGTGAACGTGGCAACGGCCAGACGTCGTCTCGACGATTAAAAGCCCCGGCCGCACCCATCGTGCGGGCCCCGGCCGTCCCAGTTCAAAGCGGACCTCGTCCAGCGGTCAGCGCGTTCACCGATAACCGGCCCGATCAGTGGCACTACGAACGGTTCAACAATCGCTGGTGGTATTGGGCGCCGGACAATCGTTGGATGTCGTATTCCGATCCGGGCGGATGGACCTACGTGGCTCCGAGCGGAAGCTATACGACGGGCTATGGCGGCGTGCCGGTGGCTCCCGAGGCGGGACATGTCGTGCCGCCGACAACCTACTACTATTACCCGAATTCGGGTTATTACTACGGTTACCCCGGGGGCTATTATTACTACGGCCGCCCGGGCGTCTACATTGGCAGTCGTGGCTGGGTCGCGGCCGGAGTCGTGGTGAGCGACCACATGATTGAGACGGTCCTCTTCATCATAATATGGTGACGCAACTGATGGAAACCGGCCGGCGGCGGGTCCTGGTGCTGAATGTCGCGCCGGAAATCGAGGCAGGCGAATTCCCTATCAAGCGGATTGTCGGCCAGCGCGTGACTGGTGAGTGCCGACGTGTTGACCGACGGGCACGATCAGGTCACTTGCCTGCTAAAGTACCGCAAGGCGGAGCAGCCGCTTTGGAGCGAAATCGTCATGGAAGCCGCTCGGCAACGATCGCTGGCAGGCCGAGTTTCGGGTGCCGAGAAGTCGGCCATTACCGCTATACCATCGAGGCATGGGTGGACCATTTCAAATCCTGGCAGCACGACTTGAAAAAACGCCTTGAGGCCGGCCAGGAAGTTGCCGTCGAACTCGCAAGTGGGGGCCGAGCTTGTTGCGGCGCTGCGGCAGGATGGGCCAGCGGGCCCGACATCGAACGGCTCCAGGCCGTGGCCGCGCGCCCTGGGCAAGGGCAACTCCGGCGGAACGCGTCGCATTGGGTCTGAGCGACGCTTGCCCAGCGCATGGTCCCCTGTCGCGACCGGCGGCTGAGCACGATCTATTCCAGGGAACTGGAGGTTGTGGTCGAGCGCGAAAGGGCCGGATACAGCACGTGGTACGAGATGTTTCCCCGTTCGTGCAGTCCCGAGCCCGGCCGGCACGGAACGCTCGCGGATTGCGAGGCGCCTTGCCGTACGTCGCCGCGATGGGCTTCGACGTGCTCTATCTGCCGCCGATCCATCCCATCGGCCGCCCATCGCAAGGGCGAAAAACGCCGGGTCTGACGGCCGGACAGCGAAGATCCCGGCAGCCCATGGGCGATCGGCGGCCGAGGAAGGCGGACACAAGGCCGTGCACCCGCAATTGGGCACGTTGGCGGACTTCGACCGCTTGCTTGCCAAGGCGCGGGAAACGGCATGGAGATCGCCATGGACCTTGCCTATCAATGTTCGCCGGATCACCCTTATGTGCGCGAGCATCCCGAGTGGTTTCGGCATCGCCCCGACGGCAGCCGCAGTATGCGGAAAACCCGCCCAAGAAGTACGAGGACATTTATCCTTTCGATTTCGAGACGGAGGCCTGGCGGGAGCTATGGGAAGAGTTGAAGGACGTGGCCCTCTTCTGGATCCGCCGCGGCGTGCGGATCTTCCGCGTCGACAACCCGCACACGAAGCCTTTCCCCTTTTGGCGGTGGCTGATCGAAGAGATCCGGCAGCGAATTCCCCGACGTGCTTTTCCTGGCCGAGGCCTTTACCCGCCCCAAGGTCATGTACGACCTGGCGAAGATGGGTTTCAGCCAATCGTACACGTACTTCACCTAGGAAACAGCAAGGAGCAACTGACCCGCTACTTTTCGGAATTAACTCGCCCGACATGCGGGAGTACCTTCGTCCCAATCTCTGGCCGAACACGCCCGACATCCTCTCCGAATATCTCCAGTACGGCGGTCGGGCGGCGTTCATTGCGGGGCTGGTCCTGGCGGCGACGCTCAGCGCCAACTACGGCATCTACGGGCCGGCCTTCGAGTTGATGGAAAAACGGCCCGCGAAGCCGGGGAGCGAAGAGTACTTGGATTCGGAAAAATACCAGATCCGGCAGTGGGACATCGACAACCAGTCGAGCCTCAAAGACTTCATTCGCCGGTCAATCTGATCCGCCGCGAGAATCCGGCCTTGCAGCGCGACGGCAACCTTCGCTTCCATGCGGTCGACAACGAGCAGTTGCTCTGCTACAGCCGGCAGAGCGCGGACCGGCAGAACACGATCGTGGTGGTCGTGAACCTCGACGCCTACCATCCGCAATCGGGCTGGCTGGAATTGCCGATCGAGGACCTCGACATCCCGTCCGGACCGGGCCCTACCAGGTCCACGACCTGCTGGGAGGCGCGCGGTACCAGTGGGAGGCCGTCGCAACTACGTGCGGCTGGGGCCGGAACCTGGTTCCTGCACACATCTTCTTCTTAGGCCGCCGGCGGTTGAGAACGGAGAACAATCCGAATATTTCATGTAAGGTGCAACCATGCAGGCTGCAAATCCTCTGTGGTACAAAGACGCCATTATCTATCACTCCACGTCCCCGCCTTCTGCGACGCCAACGAGGACGGCATCGGTGATTTTCGCGGCTTGACCAACAAACTCGATTACCTTCAGACCTGGGGGTCAACGCCATCTGGCTCCTCCCCTTCTATCCCTCGCCGTGGAAAGACGACGGCTATGACATTGCCGATTACCAGGGCGTCCAACCCGGCTACGGCAGCTGCAGGATTTTCGCGTCTTCCTCCGCAAGGCCCACGAGCGGGGCCTCCGCGTGATCACGGAACTGGTGC
>CAVRDQ010000140.1:0-3166 GCA_963719655.1 uncultured Acidobacteriota bacterium
GACAGTTGCGGCCGTCTTGCCAATCGTGAGGGTTCCAGCGGTGTAGGTGATCGTGTAATTTGCATCAACCGCACCCGCAGGCGTAATCGGGTAAGTGCCCGTCGGCGAGAGAAGAACAGCGGTCGTCGTCAGGGTTGGCTGCGTGGTCAGCGATGCAGAAGTGTCACCGATGACGAAGCCAGTGTAGGTTGCCGTGAAGACCGGATTCGCAACGTCATAAACACGCGATGCGTTGTTGGCTGCGATATTCAACGCGTACGGCGTGATTGTCAATGTGCCGTTTACGAAAGCGAACGAGTAATTCGGCGTGGCTAATGTGCCGACAGCCGAGGTGATGGTAGAGGTTCCACCGGCGAAGCGGCGGTAGCGGCAGTCGTCAGACTCGGGGAACCAGTCAGCACTGAGCTGGTGTCGCCGTTGACGAATCCACTATAGGTTGGGCTAAGTGTCGGCAGAGCCGCCGCATACACCTTGGTCGCATTGTTTGCAGTGACCGTCAAAACGGCCTTCGTCACCACCTGAGAGAGTATCGCGGAGGTCGAAGAGTTGTAATTTGTGTCGCCTGAATACTGTGCGGTGATCGAGTAGGTTCCTACCGCGAGCGATGAAATCGAGTAGGTTGCTACGCCTGCGGTCACAATAACGTCGGCGCGCCCATCGCAACGCCGTTATTGAGAAATTGAACAGTGCCGGTTGGGACTGAACCGCCCCCGCTCGCGGTCAGTGTGCTAGTGAATGTGACGCTGGACCCGTAGACGCTCGGATTTGCCGATGAGGTTTGAACGAAATTTGTACCGTTGATGAGCGTGGCCTGGTTGACCGTCTGATTGAACGTCGTTGACGACTGGCCGAAAGCCAATGTCGCCATCAAGAGCATGATCATGCTTGCGATCATGCCTACCAATCTGGAGTTCTTCATCAAGACCTTTCTGGGAAGGGGCCACCACCCAGCTCACTGCTTCGCGGTGACCCAAAATACTAGGCCGAGGCCTAGAAATAATTGGTGTCGCCGCTATAGTTCAATTGCAGCGTGTTCGCCCCGACGGGCAGGGTTGGCGATGTGTAGATTGCCGTTCCGCTCGCGCTCAGAGTGGTTGTCCCGAGTAGTGTTTTGCCTCCTTCGGTGAGCGTGACGGTGCCTGTAGGGGTCACACCGCTCCCGCTGCCACCTACGGTTAATGTGAAGGTGACGCTTTGACCGTAGGTTGACGGATTGATGGATGAACTGACTGATAGACCGGAAGTCGCCTTGGTGATGGTGAGCGAGCCGTTTATAAGCGCAAACGAATAGTTGGCGGCGCTCAGTGTTCCAACCGCTGCGTTGATGGCATAGCTACCTACGGGCGAGGCCGGCGTGGCCGCCGCCGTCAAACTCGGTGAACCGGCCAGTACCGCGCTTGTATCACCGTTTACAAAACCTAAATAGCTTGCGGTGAAGGCAGGGTTTGCCGTCCCGTAGATTTTCGAGGCGCTATTCGCCGTGACGGTTAATACCGCCGGGATAACGTTCTGCACCAGCGCGGACGATGTACTGCTGAGCCAGTTCGTGTCTCCGTTGTACACGGCGGTGATAGCCTGGGCGCCGGCAGGGATATATGTTGTGCTGAACGTCGCGACCGCTCCCGCCCCGCTGGCGGATGTTGCGCCATAGGTGGCCACGTACGGTCCCATCGTTGAACTTGCCTCGGTCTGTGCACCCCAGGCGTAGTAGGTGATGCTTGGGTCGGTCGAAAGCAGTTGAAATCCACGTGTCTGCTCGCCGTCAGTCACGTATGCCGGGAATGTGTAGGAATATCTCCGCCAGGAGGTCGTCAGAGTGGCAGCGTGCATCATGCCGTCGTCTAGGCCGAAATCGACAACCTCACCCCCAACTGCACCGCGAAGCCAGATGCTGGACGTATAGACCTGCCCTGCTTGCAAGCCCCCCACAATTGATGTAAAAAAGCCCCAGCTAGGTCCACTACCGCACGTAAACGAACTCGGCATCACAAACTCGAATGCTGTATCTGTTCCGTCAGGAGCGGCTGCGTTGCCGGTCATATTAGACGTTGAGGCGCAATTGCCAGCCCATGGTGAAGTCAGCAACTGCTGAGAGTACGGAACAAGGTTCGTTGTGCTCGAAGTCGCTGTAACGCTCACGCTTCCGAGATTTGTGGCGCCATTGAAAAAGGTGACTGAACCGCTTGGACCGGGAGTTGCACCGTTGCCATTGACCAGCACGGAAAAGGTTGCCAGGGAACCATAAGTTGAGGGGTTTGGCGTCGAGCTGGTGATCTGCGTAACAGTCTCACCCGGACTGATGGTGAAGGTCGTGCTCCCAGATGCGGCCGTATAGTTTTCGTCTCCCCCATAGGCGCCGACGATGTTGTGCGAGCCTGCCCCGGCCCCGGCAAAGCCGCTTACGCTGAAGGCTCCGGAGGCATTAACGTCTCCGCTCCCCCAAGCATTTCCGTCGTATGTGACGCTCATAAGGCCGGTTGCACCAGCCGATGTCTGTGCGGTGCAAGTCGTGGAGATGTTGCCAAAGGTCGTGGGGTTTGGAGAGCAGTCCACGGTGACAGGTGGCGTGGTTTTCAGCAGTGGGAAGATTTCTACATAGGAAGGTGACAATCCGGTCGTCACCGCGATTGCAGGCAGACCGTTGCCATAGAAATCGCCGATTGTGCCCCCGTTGGGTCCTGGTGTTGGAGAAACGGCGACTGACTTCACGGTGGCAAAGGTTTCATTTCCTTTGCCCGCCAGTCCATAAACCGTACTCGTGCCAAGGGCGGCGTAGTCGAGATTTCCATCGCCATTGAAATCTGCGATCAGGTTTGGCGCGACAACATAAGGAAAAGCCGTGCCAAATGATGCAATCCCAGTGCCGTTATTCAGAAGAGACTGATAAACACCATTCGTATTGACCACGACATCGGGATATCCAATATTCCTGAAGTCTCCGACCGCGACCGGAGCGTTCGACATCACGTCGGTAAACGTGGCAGTTGAGGCTGAGAATGTGCCGCTTCCGGTTCCGAGTGCCGTGATAGCGTTTGGATAATTGCTCGTACCCTTATAGCCGACAATAAATAGATCGGGCTTGCCATCACTATTAAAGTCGGCCAGGGCAAACCCGCCAATTCCAGGAGTCACCAACGGGGCTGAAAAGTTGGTGGTTGGACCAGTC
>CAVRDQ010000141.1:0-22500 GCA_963719655.1 uncultured Acidobacteriota bacterium
GAAAATCGCCACGCCCCAACATCACGCAGATCGAACGCAACGGCCAAGTGAAATACGGCTTTGGCCTGAACACCGAGCAGGAAGTAACCGACAGCTTGCGCCTGTTTGCGCGCTTCGGATGGAATGAGGATCAGCACGAATCATTCGCTTACACCGAAGTCGGGCAGACGATGCTCTTCGGCGGCGATTACAGCGGCCACATTGGCATCGGTCGAACGACAAGGTCGGCGTGGCATTTGTCTCGAACGCCATCAAGCGCGACCACCAGAATTATCTGCACTATGGCGGACTCGGCTTTCTGCTGGGCGACGGGAACCTGACGTATGGGCGCGAAAACATTGTCGAGTGGTACTACAACGCCCATGTGTGGCACGGGCTCTACGGCATGTTTGGCGGGACGCAGATTGCCCATCCCGGCTACAACACCGATCGCGGCCCATTGTACGTGTCGACCATCCGCGCGCACATCGATTTTTGAAAAGGGCAGGGAACGACAGAGCCTGGAGCGTGTACGGTTAATGCATCGTAGCCAGGCACTGAGCCACCAAAGCATCAAGGCGTTCAGTAATCTCATGCGGCGATGTTCGGAAACCGCCCGCTAGCTTCTCACGAAATTGCGGAATGTTAAAGAGAAAGGATTCAACCTTTTCACGCGTCAGTTCCTCCCAGAAAGCGCCGTACCCAGTACGGTCCAGCCAGAAGGCGTTGAAGATCTGCTCGAACTGATTCTGCACCGGTACGGCCAGGTACGGCTTGCCCAGGTACAGCGCCTCACACACCAGCGAATACCCCGCGTTGGCGATCACCGCTTCGGCCCGCAGAAGGTCTTCGAAGAAGCTCTCAAAGCCCGGCCGCTTGTACAAAATGTTGCCTTCGCGCCCCTCGCGGTCAAAGCCGTAGGCCACAAACTCCTTGTTCACCTGGCTCAGCAGCCGCACCAGTTGCGGCGCCGGAGATGTGACATACACCACGATCGGCCCCTCGCTGGTCGGCCTTGCCCCGTAAAATTGCTGACGCAAGATGGGCGGGATGATCTCCGAGTTGGCGCGCTTGCCCGGCGCGTCGAAAAACGACGTCACCAGGTAATGCGTCGCATAAGGAGTCATCAGCCGCGTGACCCACCGAGCGGCCGTCAGGTCCCTCCGGTAGCCCTTCGGAGTGGCGACCTTGAAGTGGGTCAGGATGTGCTGATTGTCTATGCTGATAATGGGCAGCTTGCGGCGGCGTCCGGCGCGGCAGCTGAGGGGCTCAAAGTCGGTGATCACCAGTTTGATGCCGCGCTCGTCAATCAGCCGCGTCAACTGGCTGATGCCCTGCGTCGCCTTCCTGGCCTGGAAGAGGTTCCTGGCCAGCGTCCGGTTGTAGCGCACCTGGTTGTTGACGTAGGTAAAGCGAAAGCCGTGGATTTCCACAACCTCGCAGATGTCGCTCAGGTTGCGCAATCCGCGGTCAAAGCTGGCGGCCACCACCGTGTGCCCTGCCTTTTGCAGGTGCAGAATCATCTCGCGGGAGCGCGTGGAATGGCCCGCACCCTCCCCGTTCACTCCATACAGAATGTTGGCCATGTCTCGAACGCAGTATACCCAGCGCGCCCTGCCAAACCTACGTAGTTCATCGAATATTCACATTGCGCGATATTGCCGGCCTCGGGAGGCCGCATTGCTTTTCACTCCTCTATCGCTCATACTTTTTTCATCGTCCAGGCGCAGCCGTCGGAAGGTTTCCTTGCTCAATCTGCCCAATTCGATCACCCTCAGCCGCATCGCCTGTATCCCGGTGCTCATCTGGGTGCTCACCAGCCACTACTTCGCCCCCGGCGTCGAAGAGTGGGTGGCCAACGGAATCTTCCTGCTGGCAGCCATCACCGACGGGCTGGACGGCTACCTGGCCCGCAAGAACCATCAGATTTCCACCGTCGGCATGTTGCTGGATCCCATGGCCGACAAGCTCCTCATCGCCAGCGGACTCATCCTGCTCGTCCACTACACCCCTTCGCTCATGCCGCCCTGGATCGTCGTCCTGGTCCTTGGCCGCGAATTCCTCATCACCGGGCTGCGCTCGGTGGCCGCCAAGGAGGGCTTCGCCATCCAGGCGCGCGACGTGGGCAAGTTGAAGATGGTCGTGCAGATTGTCGCCGTCGTCAGCACCATCTTCGCCCACGGATGGAACGAGTGGAACATCTTCGGCATGATCCTTGGCGTGCGCTTTGTGGCCAAACTGGCCATCGTCTTCATGGTAGTGGTCACGCTCATCTCGGCCGTCGAGTACTTCTCCGCCTTCTGGGGCAAAGTCAGCCGCACGCGCCAGCCGCAGAAGTCCGCCGCACCCTCCGCCTAGTTTGTAGCTTGTCCAAGTAACGAGGCTTACTGCGAGGCAATCTCCAGGCAACCCTTCGCCACCGACTGCCAGCTTCCACTGAGCAGGTACTCTTTGCCCTGCTGCTCCACATGCAGATAGTAGAAGACCACCGAGCCATCCCACGCGCCGGGTATGGACAGGTTCTGCTCGCTCTCCGGAGCCACCGTCCAGCCACCATGCTGTGCCCGGCTGCTCTCAAAGGCGCTCAGCCGCCGATTGGAATCCCAATAGCCCACGGCCAGGTTGCGGATGACCACCGGGTGCTGTGCCGTGTTGCAGACCTTCAGCCGTCCGTTGTCGCTCAGCGTCCAGTTGGCGGCCTTCGCGCTCTCGCTCACCGATGCCTGCACCTCGGCCACCTGCCGCTGCACAAACCAGCTCGCAACTCCCAGCACAAACGCCAGCGCCGCGCAGATGCCGGCCACCAGCAGTCCATTGCGAGCCCACCATCCCGGCTCCTCCGCGGCCTCCGCCATCGCCGGCGGGGCATACGCCGGAGAGTAACCCGGCGCGACCGGTGCCGCCGCGGCCAGCGGAGCCGACAACTCGGCAATCTCGCGCTCCGCGGCATCCACAAATGCCACGCAACTGTTAAACCTCTGCGCCGGCTCAGGCGAAAACACCCGGCCCAGGGCGTCCACCGGAAGCTCACCGGCCTCGCCCACGCTCCACGCGCCGCACAAGGCGGCCAGCAGCTTCTCACTCGGAGTCTCACCGCCAAAGGGCTTCTGCCCGGTCAATAACTCGTGCGCCAGGGCTCCAAAGGCAAACTGGTCGCTCGCCGCCCGCGGAGCCTCGCCGAAGATCACCTCCGGAGCCAGGGCATGTGCCAGTTCGCGCAGTTGCGCCGCCGTGGGAGCGCCCCACTCAATCGCCCAGTCCACCAGCCGCACTTTGGGTTGCGAACTCTGCTGTGCGTCCACCACGAACGACGCCGGACGCAGCCTTCCATGCACAAATCCCATGCGGTGCAGCTCGTCCACGGCCGTGGCCATCGCGCGCAGCAGGCGCAATGTCCGCTCCGCGCCCAGCGGAGCCGTACGCACCACCGCCGCAAGCGAGTCGCCAGTGAAGCCTTCCACCACCACCAGCGGCCCATCGGCCTGCACCACCGTGCTCAGTTCCACGCAACTGGGCAGTATCTGCGCCGCACCGGGGCGCACATGGCCGCCAATCGCCGTCAGCCGCAAGGCGGCCCGGCCTTCTGTGGTGGACTCCATGGTCAGGAAGGCATCGCGCAGTTGCATCGCTTAGTCCTTTCCCGCCACGGCGCAGCCACCGCCGTCAAGATTCGCCGAACTCCCCGCCAGCACCTGGGTCTGCCCGCCGCGCTGCACCTCGGCTGCGTAGAACACCGCCGAGCCATCCCACAGCCTGCGGCTGCCATCGGTCCACTGAATCGGTGCGGTCTTGCCTGCCGGCAGAGGCCAGGTGAACCAGCCCTCCTGCGCGCTGTTGAACTGTGCCACCGCACCCTCGGGAGTCCAATAGAAGGCCGCCAGGGCCGTCACCTTGCCTTCGCCGCCGTGATTGCAAATTTGCAGCGGGCGATTCGCTGGCAGCGCCATGCGATCCACAATCGAATGGCTGCCCGCGGCATCGGCCTCACTCTGCGCCTGCCTGGCCGCGCCCAGTTGGGTGTAAAGGCTCGCAAAGCGCCAGCCGGAGACCAGCATCGCAGCCACCGCCAGCAGTGCCAGCAGGCTCACCACCGCCGGAGACAGCCCGCTCTCGTGATTTCCGCCCTGGCTCATGGCGCGCCCTCAGTCAGCAAGGAACCCAGTGCCGTTCCCTTCTGCGCCACGCGCAGATTGTTGAACTCCCGGGCGGCAGCCTCGGCATGCCCTGCCTTCTCACTGGAGACAATGCGCAGTAGTTGCTTCAGCACTGCGGCGCGCTCGGGAGATGGGTTGCGCTCGGCTTCGAACACGGCGCGGGAGACCAATGCCTGGTATTGCAGCAACTCCACCTGGCCCGGATGCCGGTTGGCCTCCGTCCGCAGAGTGTTCTCCGCCGCCGAGAGGTTGCCGCGCGCGATGGAATCTTCCACCCGCGCGTAGCAGGCGGCGGGGTCGAATACCGTGACCTCTTCCACCTTGCGCAAAACCAGCGGAGCCAGCAAGGCCCGCGCATCCACGCCCACCGGCATCAGCGCCTGCAAATCGCGACTCATGGCCGCACAGTCGGCGTAACGTTCTTCGGGATTCTTCCGCATCGCCCGCGCGATGATGGCGTTGAACATCACGGGCACCTGCGCCAGGTCGGTCACCGGCGGAGCGTCGTGCTCCACGTGCCAGCGCAGGGTGTCGTATTCGCTCATCGGCTGGAAGGGCAAGCGTCCGGCCAGCGCCTCATACAGCACCACGCCCAGCGAGTAGATATCGCTGCGCGCCGTCAGCTCCTTGCCCAGGATGCGCTCCGGAGGCATGTACTCGATGGTGCCGATCAACCCTTTTTCGCGGGTCATGCGGTCGCTGCCGATGGTGTAGGCAATGCCGAAGTCCATCACCTTGGCCGTGCCGTTCACATCCACCAAAATGTTTTCCGGCTTGATGTCCCTGTGCAGCACGCCGTTCTGGTGGGCACATTCCAAGGCGGCCAGCACCTGCACCATGATCGCCGTCGCCTGCTCCCAGTTGAGCGGCAGCATCTGCTGCACGGTCACGCCGCGCACGTACTCCATCACAATGCAGAAGGCGTCGCCCACCTGCACCAGCGAGTAGAGTTGCGCAATGTTGGGATGGTTCAACCGGCTCTGCGACTTCGCCTCGTTGCGGAACCTCTCCAGTACCTTGCTGGAGGCGGCAAACTCCGAGCGCAAACGCTTCAGCGCCACCTCGCGGCCCAGCCCGGTGTCCAGTGCGCGATACACCACGCCCATTCCGCCCGTGCCCAGCTCGCCCAGAATCTTGTACTGGCCAATCTGCTTCAGCATTTTGCGCTGACCTCGCGGGTGATGGCCGCCTCCGGCAGCTCGTCCACGCACTCCACCAGCACCACGCTCACGTTGTCATGCCCGCCACGCTCCAGGGCCATGGCAATCAGCGCGTCGCCCGCCTCCTGCAAACTGCCTTCGCCGCTGATCTTCTCGATCTCCTCGTCCTCCAGCAAATCGTACAATCCATCCGAACACAGCAGCATGCGGTCTCCCGTGGCCAGCGCCAGCGGATGCCTTGTGACATCCACCTCCACGCCCGTGCGCGTGCCCAGCGCCCGTATCAGCACATTGCGGTCGGGATGATTGCGCGCCTGCTCCGGGGTCAGCAGCCCCTGGCGCATCAGCTCGGCCACCGCCGTGTGGTCCTCGCTGATCTGGTGCATGCGCCCCGCGCGCAAATGGTAGATGCGGCTGTCGCCCACCCACGCGCACCACGCGCGGTCGCCTTCCATGGCCACGGCCACGGCGGTGGTGCCCATGCCTTTGATGCGCGGGTCGCGCTCGACTGCCTGCTGCATCTCCTGGTTGGCAAGCTGGAAGGCCTTTTCAATGGCCTCCGCCGGCTCGTCCTTGGAGCGGAAGAAGCTGGATGGAATGACCTCGGCGGCAATCTGGCTGGCCACTTCTCCACCCTGATGCCCGCCCATTCCATCGGCCACAATCGCTAGCGACAGCACGCCTTCGCCGCGCGCGCCCGCCTGGCGCAAAAACGCAGCGGAGTCCTCGTTATTCTGGCGCACCTTGCCCACGTTGGTTGCCACGTAGCCCACCACTTGCAAGTCGTTCACCCTTTCCGTTGATCCCGGTTTCTAGTGTCCACTGGCGTGCATCGCCGACTCAAGATCCTGCTGAATCCGGGCGCGCGAATCCGGCGGAGCCTTCTGCAGCGCGTACTGGAAGAACGTCACCGCGTCGCTCGACTGTTGCAGGCTCACCAGCGCCCGCGCCGCCACGTAGAAGCCCTCCCAGCGCGTGTTGTCCATGCTGATCAGGTTCTGCGCCTGCTGATAGGCTGCCATGGCGTTTCCCGCCGTGTAGTCGCCCATGGCCTTGGCCAGCGCCTGTCCGTATGGCGAGTTGGCGTCACTGGCCGGAGCCGCGCTGCTCGCGCTGCCGGCAGGCTTTGCCGATGGCGGCGCCGCGGCCAGCTTCTTCATCTCCCGGCTGATCTTTTCAATCTGCGCCAGCACCGCCGGATCGGCGGCCTTGGGACTCTGCACCAGTTCGTTCATCCGCAAAAGCATCTGGCGCTGCTGCTCGGATTTGCGTGCGGCTTCGGCCGCGTTGTAGCGCAGCGTCAGGAACGTGCCCACGCCGACGATGGCGATTAACACCAGCGCGGCCAGTCCAACCCACATGGACTTGTTGGATTCCTTCTTCACCTTGCCGAAGGTCTCGCCCAGCATGCGCTCCACCGTGGCCCGTCCAATCGGCCGCGGAGCGTCACCATAGGCCACGCCCACCTCGCGCGTCGGAGTTAGCCCCGCGCCGCCCGCGTCCAAACGTGTGGGCCGCGCCGCCGAGGCCGGAGCCGGGTCCAGCTCAAAGCGGAACTCCGGTCCGTTCAGCCCCATCTGCACCATGTCGTTGTGCCGCAGCAGAGTCGGCTGGCTGATGCGCTTGCGGTTGAGAAATGTGCCGTTGCGGCTGTTCAGGTCGCTGATCAAATAATCGTCCGCGCCCGTGCCGGCGGGAGTGATGCGCAGATGCTCGCGGCTGACCACGTCGTCGCGCTGCGGATCGAAGCGCACGTCGCAAGTCTCGGCCCTGCCCACGGTGATGCCGCGCAAGCCATCGGCGTTGAACTCATCGCTCTGGTGCATCCGGGAGCCCCCGGTGTGTCGGATCAGAATTCGGCGAGCCATGCTTTCCTCCCTTTTTTTTTATGAGTGCAGCTTTCGTGGCCTAACCCGGGGTGCAGATTTCAGCCGCCCTCGCGGACGGGCTATGCGCAGCAGGTCAATACTGCGGCTGCGTCGAAAAATTCGCCGGCGGAGGCGCCAGTGGTGCCGGTGCTCCCTTGGAGTTCACGCCCTGCGCGGCGTCCATCGCCTTCTGCGAGCTGATTGTCTGCGCCGTGCAGATGCTCTGCGCGGACTCGGCCAGCCTCTGTAACTGTTGCATCACGTTGTCGCTGGGCGCGGCGCCGCTCATCGCCGCCTGCAACTCGGCGCGGCGCTCCGCGTCCGTAGTCTCGTCCATCAGCACTTGCAACATCTGGTTGATCCCCTGCCGCATCCCATCCGGATTCGAAGCCAGCCCGTTCAGATACCCGGCGTAGTCATTGGCCTCCGCACAGGTCTGCCGCGCGGTTGCCACCTGCGCCTGCGCCTGGGAGAGCGCCGGAGAGGGCGTGTACACGGCCGGAGCCCGCATGTTCAGCACATCCTGCGCCGTCGCCGGCTGCGCGGCAGCGCCCGGCTGTAGCGAAGCCGGAGCCGCTCCCGCCACGGGAGTCACCGGCACCTGGCCGGGGTTCACAACATGCGTCGGCGCGGGCATATCCAGTGGATTTAGACCTCCCGCGGGATGCGCCGCCCCAGTCGCAGACTTTGGAGGGACAGTATGCTTTGCTGGCTTCGCCGGGGCTGACTTTACGGTGCCATGCTGCGTGGTCTTCGGAGTGCTTTTCGCTTTCGCCGCCGGATGGTCGAGCGGCCCCTTCATGTCTAGCGGGTTGAGTGACCCCGCCGCGTGCCCACTCGCCGCCGGGGGATTCCCCGCCGGGCTCGCCTGTGGAGCAGCAGGAGGTGGCAGTGGAGGCGGATCCGTTGGCGCGGGTGGAGGAATCAGCGGAGCTGGAGCCTGCTCCGCCGTTGCCGAAACCTTTGCGCTGCCGTCATTACTTCCCGCCGAACTCTCCGCCGGAGCCTCCGGCCGCGTGCGCAGAACGGGCCGCGGCGGAGTCCCGGGATCGTACGTCTTCAGAGTGGTGTTCTGGCTCACCGTGCTGCCCGTTTGCGAAGCCGCCTCCGCGGCAGCCTGCGCCAGGCAGGGGATGGCCAGCCACAGGCAAAGCAGCAGAGACCAGCTTCCCGCGCGGCGCGCAAAACTCGTGCCGCACTCCGCTCCCGGAGTTGCCCACATACACACACGCCTCGTCATTGCGGCCTCCCGCAGACTCATCCCGCCCCGCCAGCTTTCGTCGTTCGCCTGGCTACTACATCTTCTTCTTCGGGGCGCTGGCAGCCGGAGCACTGTTGTCCGTGCTCTGCGCCGCGGCGCTATCGGCCGGCGGAGGCGGCGGAGCGATATCCGCCGGAGCCGGAGGCGGCGGCACAGGAGCCGGAGCCACACCCGGAGTCATGCCCGTCGCATCCGTCGTCGGAGCGCTGGCATCCGGAGCCACAGGGGCCGGAACCGGGGCGATGCCCGCAGCCGGAGCGCCGGCCGGAGCCGCACCCGTGGGAGCCATGGCTGCCTCATTCGCCGCCTCCAACTCGTGCACCTTCGCCGAATCCACACCGTTGGCAACGCCCTGCGACGAAACCTGCAGAGTGAACTGCGAGCCCGGGTAGAACTCCATGTTCACCGAGCTGGAGCCGAACTCAGCCGCCAGTCCATAACCCAGCGCGCCTCCCGCCGCGCCGCCAATCAGCATTCCCGTGGCTCCGCCCATGGCATAGCCGGCGGCCATGCCGGCCATCGCGCCAAACAGGCTGCTTTTCTTCTTGGCGCCCGTGTTGGCCCTGGCCACCAGCACGCCTTCTTCGTTCACCTTGGCCACGCCCTTGGAGTTGGCGAAGTCCGTGATGTCGGCCTGCACCGCATAGGTCATGTCACCAATCGTGAGGGTCTCAAACCTGAAATCAATGTTGGAGTGAGGACGCCGCCGG
The DNA here is from genome assembly GCA_963719655.1 of uncultured Acidobacteriota bacterium. Classification (GTDB taxonomy): domain Bacteria; phylum Acidobacteriota; class Terriglobia; order Terriglobales; family Acidobacteriaceae; genus TOLSYN. Next base: position 9,133 of record CAVRDQ010000141.1, read on the forward strand.
TCGCGCGCCGGCTCCACCTTCTTGATCGTGCCTTCGAAGATGGCGCCCTGGTAATCCGTGGGCAGCACAACCAGCGCCGTGAACTGGTCTCCCGCCTTGGATGTAGCGGTGCTGATAGGCGCGGTCAATTTGACCACAAACTGCGCGTTCTTGACGTTGAAGCCCTGTGCGGGGGCAAACTGCGCCGCCAGCAGAACAACCACCAGCAAACTTACAATTCGAAAGCTGCTTCGCATCTCATTCACTCCGTCGTGGTTAAGTGGATTACCTCTAGTTCACTGTCCAAAGAATTGTCTGTTGCACCGTTCCCTTGCCCTGCACCCGGAAGGCCAGCCGCTGGTAGCGATTGCTCGGGGATGGCGGCGCCGCGATGATCACGTGTTTGCCATCCTTGGGTTGCAGGCTCACCGATACACCCGGCAGGCTGCCGCTCACAATGCGTCCCTGGTCCGCCTGCCCGCCCATGATCGTCACCAGCGTCACGCCCTGCACCTCGCCCTCCCACACCAGCGAACCCGAACTCGGCCCGTCATACACGTGTTGCGCGGGCTGCTGCTGTGGAAGATTCTGCGGGATGCTGGCCGAAGCTCTCTGCTGCTGCATGGCGATGCGGTCGCGCTCGGCCTGCAACCGCGCCGCCTCCTCCTGGTTGCGGCGCGCCGCAGCCGCCTGCTCGGCGCTCATGCGGTCCAGCTCCGCCTTTTGCGCGGCAAGCTGCTGCTCGCGCTGCTCACGGTCAAATTCCGCCTGCGCCGCCGCCTGGTCTGAGGATTGTGCAGCGGATTGCGCATTACCCTGCTGCGCGGACTGCTGCCCTGCGCCTGCCGCAGAAGGCTTGCCGGCCTCGTTGGACGAGCCCGCCGACGGAGTAGCCGTTTGCCTTCCGCCGGAGAAAACGCCTCCCTGCGGCTCACTGGAAGTGCTTGTATTTGTGTTGGTTGCGCTCTTTCCACCGCCCCAGAAGCTGAGCAGCAATCCGGCGCCGAGCAGCAACACGCAGGCCACCACCAGCAGAATCCTGGGCAAAGGCGATCGTCTCGCCTTCTCCTCGATCAGTACGGTGGGCTTGATCTCTCGATCACTCATCGCAAGTCAATACCTTCAAAACAGTTGAGGTGCAACAGGTTACAGCCTCACGTACGCGACACCCGGAACGCGCGGAGGCGATGCCGAATTCTAATCACCGCTGTCCCGTTTCGCAATGAGGAATTAGCGCCTAGATTATGCACCGAACCGCCGCAATTACCACACAATTATTCGCAATATCAACGCCTTAGCCACGCCACGCGAGCTCTCCTTCGGGAATGAGGCATCCCCGCCCAATCAACGCCTCCTGCCGCCAGACAAAACCAATGGAAACCACCTTACCGCGGACGCGGCAGGCCGTTGTAAATGAATGGAGAAACTCTACGAAAAGAGGGAGAGAATTCGAAACCCGGCCAGCTGACCTCAGTCCAAAGCGCTCCTTGCACGCCGCAGCTAGTCGTGCAGCACGATGCTGACCAGTGAATCGTGAACGTACAGGCCGCCGCTGTCGTACTCGATATAGCCCAGCTCCCGGAAGCGGTTCAGAAAGAAACTGACTCGCGAGCGGGTTGTTCCGATCATTTCGGCCAGGGTCTCCTGGCTTATCTTCGCAATCAGCGGTGCCGGCTTCGATTCCTGTCCGAAGTTGGCCATCAGCAGCAGCAGCCGGGCCAGGCGCTTCTCGCTGGAGTTGAAAAGGTGATCCACCAGGTCCGCTTCCATGCGAGCGTTCCTGACGAGCAGGTAGGCAAGAAAGCGTTCGGTAAACTCGGGATACTGATGAAGCGTCGAGACCATCGCGCGCTTTTCGAGCCGGACAATTGCACTTTTTTCGGCTGCGCTCGCCGTGGACACGCGGAGCGGCTGTCCGGCCAGGCAGCCTTCCCCGAAGAAGCTGCCTTCCGCCAGGATGGCGACCACGGCTTCTTTCCCGCTCTTGGAGACCACTGTCAGCTTCACCTTGCCGCTTTGCAGATAAAAGACCGCGTCCGCCTCGTCTCCCTGTGAATAGATGAATTCATCCGCGAGGTAAACCTTGCTGGATTTTCCCGCAGAGAGCTTTGTCAGCAGAAGGTGCGGGTCGAAGGCTTCGGCCTGTTTCTGCAACACCTCGACATCCACCAGATGGAGCGCAGCTTCACCACCCGCACTCGGCGCAGGGGAATGGGTTTTCTTCCCAGAATGCGTCCCGCTCATCTTTTCTCGCGCGCCTGGTTTCGCAGTATTGGAAGTTGAGGCGATGCGTTTGGCGGCCATCGGAGTCTCCCCACTCGAACGGTGGACCAAAGGGGTACCTGCCAGAGTCCGCTGAGTATATCCCCAAACCGCAAATGTCTGGAAGTGCCACAGCCCTCGCCGCCCGACGGCCTGACCCGCGCAGGAATGCCCGAGATCAGGCGCTCGTAGCCCTTGAGACGCTCCCTGGCAATCACCAACCCATCCGGGAGGATTTCATATTTCCGGATATCCTGGCCGTGGCTGCCGCCCCGCATCTTCATCTTGATCTTGATGATGACCAGAATCTTGATCTTGATGATGACCAGAATCTTGATCTTGATGATGCCCAGAATCTTGCGCGGCTGGCCCCGACCCTCACTCCTACTGCACGTTCACCGTGGCCGAGCTCTGCACCTGCGCAACGCCGCCTCCTGCTGCGCGGAGCGCTGCAGCAACAGGTAAATGCGCGCGGCCGGAAATGATTCCTCGACCGCGCCGCGATCATTCGCCGCCTGCGCCAGCGGGTGAACGTTGCCGTGGAGGGTAACGCGGACACTGTCATCCACCGGTTGCACGACGCGGCGGACGGCTTGTGCGCTCTGCGCAACCGCAGGCGCAGACAACATGAAGAGATCCAGGAACAAAGGAAGTAGTGCGCTGCGGAATCTGGCTTGCATGATCAGTGCCTCCCAGGACCGGAATGCCTTTACGCCGGCCAGAATCGCCGAACATAGCTCTATCACCATCACTCAGCGGGATTGCCACCCCTAGGCCGATGCCATTGGGCGGGCCTTCGGCAAGCTCTCAGGTGGGCAGAATATTGGGCACAATCCAGAATTGCCAGAAACAGCAAGGGCAGCCAGTTAGGCCACCCTGCGCGTCTAAGCCGCTTGTGCTTAAGAAGTTATGGCGGAGAGGGAGGGATTTGAACCCCCGGTGGAGTTACCCCCACGTCTGATTTCGAGTCAGGTGCATTCAGCCACTCTGCCACCTCTCCGCGGCTGCAGAACGAGCGGATGCTCGCAAACAGAGTGTAGCAAACCTGCGCCGTGGAAGTCATCACCCCGCCGTTGCTTTCCCCGCGAGCGGCAACCCTGTAACTCTCTTGTCTTCTCTTTGCGCGTTCGCCCGGAAGAAAGGATATCCTCCAATCGTGCCTATCACGGGCAAAATCGTTCTCAACGGCGACGGCTTTCTGGAAACCGCCTGGGGACAGCTCTCGGCCGAGGATGTCATCGGTTTTCTCGACGCCATCCTTGCGTCTCCTCCCGTGCCCGATCCCTATTTCGTGCTCTTGGACTACTCCAGGGTCAAAGACATCACGGGCTCCATCAACGAAGTCCGCGCCATCGTACACAGAAGTGAGCAGCTCAGGAAGCAAACCAACCGCAGGTGTGTCCTCGCGGTCATCGCCACCAGGCCCGTCGTCTACGGCCTCGCGCGCATGTGGCAGGTGCTCGCGGAATTCAAGACCGGCTGGTACATCAACGTCTTCCGGGATCGCGACGAGGCGCTCGATTGGCTGCAGCGCGAGGTGCAATTGCGCCATCAGTTCACGCTGCCTCCACCCGCCGAATGGCTCCCACCTGAGCCTGATTCGGCCTCCCCGCTGCCATAACCTTCCGCCACAAACTCCGAAGGGCGTCCTAATCAAGCCCTCTGTTGGCTTGAGTGAAGGGTGGCCCATTCAAGCCCTCTGTTGGCTTGAGTGGGGTAGTACCCCGGTGCCCTACCCTTCCGCCCGAATTTGGCGGAGGGTGGGGTAGTTGACTTTCCTTCACTCCCACAAACGAAAGGACCGCCCGCAGGCGGTCCCATGTCCACGCTCACAGAAACTCTACCGGGCGATCATCCGCATCTTGTCCGCGTTGGTCGCGTTAAAGGCGGCGTTGTCGCCCTCATGCGCGGGAGTGATGGCCAGCAGCTGCTCCTTGCGATACACCAGCGTCGTGGCGTTCATCGTGGCCAGCTCAAAGCCGTGACCGTGCGTAATGGCGTCCGTCGGACAGGCCTCCACGCAGTAGCCGCAAAAGATGCAGCGGTTGTAGTCAATGTTGTAAACCTTGGCATAGCGCTCGCTGCTGCTGATGCGCACGGCCGCCGTGTTGTCGGCCGCCTCAATGTAAATGCAGTTCGACGGGCAGGCCGCCGCGCACAGGAAGCAGGCGACACACTTTTCGAGGCCCCCTTCGTCGCGCTGCAACACATGCAGCCCGCGGAAGCGCTCCTGGAAGACGGCGCCCTTGAGCGGCCCCTTGCCGTCGGGATAATTCTCAACGGTCGTCGGCTGGAACATCTCCATAAAGGTGATGCTCATGCCCTTGGCAATCGCAGCAATGTTCTGTATCAGTCGCATCCCACTCCCACCGTAACGAGACAGTATATATGGAAGGATGATGCCGCGCCAAACCCCTAATTGCCCACTGCGGAGTCATCTAATGTTCGGCACAGCGTACCCCAGCCGATAAGCTGAGTTTGCGTAGAATCAAAATCTTGTTCGTCGGGAATTTGTTTGTCCTGCATCCGGGCAACATAGACATGTGAGGGCCATTCGGACACCGGAAACAAAGTCTGTCCCTTAAACCGAGTTGACAACAACAAGTGGTAAATATCTTCGCTGCCAAGCCCATAAGGCTGGCCAATCACCGGCGGTTCGATTGAAACCAGCATCCAATCGTCACGCACAGCATCACGAAGACGCTTTTTGAACCAGCAAGCCCGAGGGGCGCCTTCGCCTTCATCTAATCGCAGATAAAAGTCAGCGCCAATGTTGCGAATATCCATTGTCATCGCATCACGCCTCCGTGCGCCCGGGTGCCCCATCCTAGCCGTTGTTGCTAGGGTTGAGCGTTGCTCTTGCCGTTGCCGTTGCCGTTGCTCCTGTTTCTGAGGTGTCATCCTGAGCGAAGCGAAGGACCCCCGCGCTGCATATCCTGCCGACGCAGCTCAAGGTCACCTACCGCAACTCATCACGGAGACTTCCGTGGTGGCGGCGACAATGTCCATCCCCAATGCTCTGCCAGGTCCTGCCAGTGTGGGTTATCACTTTCTATCAGGGCTAGTTTTTTCGAGCGCAGCCAGCCTTTGATTTCCTTTTCCCGGGCAATGGCGGCGAGCACTTCAGCGTGCTCCTCCATCCAAACCAGGCGAGTGCAGTGGTAACGGGCGCTAAAGCCTTCAATGTCACCTTGCTTGTGCTCTTTGACGCGGCGTTCAAGGTTATTGGTGAACCCTGTATACAGTGTCCCGCTGGCGCTGGCTACGATATACACCCAATAACTGCCGTTCATGGAAGCGCTCCGCGCTGATTTTATGAAGTATGCGCAAACATTTGCTGCAGGTGACCTTCTACTGCATCGACTGATGAAATGAACTGGGGTCCTTCGCTTGAGCTATGCGGCCGGGTACGCGCCAAATGATGGCGCTCCGGCCGCTGGCGCTCGGCGCTCAGGATGACACACTTTTTGAGGCGGATGCTAATAGCCGGGTGCCCCATCCTAGCCGTAGTCGCTAGGGTGGGGTAGTTGAACTTGCTTTCACCCTTCCCCAACCCTTACCTGTCGCTATCCCCTCTTCAATCGCTGATAGTACAGATACGCCAGCACGGCCACCATCGCCACCAGCGTCGCCCGCAGAGACGTATATCGGCCCAGGCCATGCAAAAACGCCGCCACTCCGCCATGCCTCGCCGTCGCAATATCCAGCATCCCCATCACGGACAAGACCAGCAGATACCCCGCAACTCCCGCCAGCACCGCAATCACCAAACTCCAAGGCTTCATCGCCGCCTCCGTGGATACCGCTCCGGGTGCCCAACCCTTCCATCTTCTATTCGCCGGATGCCCCATCCTAGCCGTTGTTGCTAGGGTGGGGTAGTTGCTTTTGCGGTTGCCTTTGCTCCTGTTTCTGAGGTGTCATTTTGAGCGAAGGGCCGTAGTTGTTAACGCGGCTGAATTCCAGCCACGACGCCATAGATATCATTGCTGTAGCGCGGACTACCCCTGTAGAAGATACCCAAAACTCCCATTTCATTTACGCAACGAACTTCTACCTCATGAACCTTTGCGGGGACGGAGAACTGGAAACAGTACGTCTCCCCGGCGGAGCTGCGAATGGTCCTTCGCTCCTGCAGATGCAGCCCACCATCTGTTGCGGCCTTGAGGACGGCCCATTCGATTCTCTCTTTTGTGACTTGTTCTTTCTGTGGCTGGCTCGAATGGACACCGATATATCCACGGCCTGTGTGAAAAAGTGGCATGCCAAAGGACACGCGCCAGAATGAATGCTTGGCTCCGAAAGCACTCCAATACTCCGGCGGCACAGGAATTCGCCATTCTGAAACTTCAATCGTGTTCCCGTTATATGCGTGCCAGAGGTAACCCATCCAATTGGAGACAACAAACAGTGCAACCATCACAGTGATCACGCCAGAGATGAGGCTTAAGCGAAGACAACGAACGATCTTCTCGCGATCAAATTGCATATCATCACCTATCCCTTCCCCCTCGCCCCCTTGTGCACTTCCACCGTACTCCAGGTCTTATCCGCCGCGTGGCACAACTCTTCCAGCGGACACCGATGGCACTTCGGTCCCCTTGCCACGCACAGCGCCCGCCCGTGGTGAATGATCTGGTGGCTGAAATCAATCCACTTCTCGCGCGGCAGAATCTTTACCAGGTCGCGCTCAATCGCCACCGGGTCGTCTGCCTTGGTCAGCTCCAGCCGCCGGCTGATGCGCTGCACGTGGGTATCCACCACCACGCCCTCGGCCACCTTGAACCACGAGCCCAGCACCACGTTCGCCGTCTTCCTGGCCACGCCCGGCAGCGTCAGCAGCTCGTCCATCGTCTCCGGAACCTGCCCGCCAAACTCGCCGACAATCCTCCGCGCCGCGCCCACCATGTTCTTCGCCTTGTTGCGGAAGAATCCCGTGCTCTGGATGACCGGCTCAATCTCCTCTGGCCGCGCCCGCGCCACATCCTGCACCGTCGGATACAGCCGGAAGAGCTCCGGGGTCACCATGTTCACTCGCACGTCGGTGCACTGAGCACTCAGGATCGTCGCCGCCAGCAGTTGCCACGCATCCTTATGCGTCAGCGCGCAGCGCACGTTGGGGTACGCCGCATCCAGCCGCTGCAATATCTCCGCCACCCGCACGGATGCCATCTCGCCGCGCGTCGCCTTCGGTTTCGCCGTGGCCTTTGCGGGTGCCCCACCTTCGCCGCCTCTGTTGCGGCTAAGGTGGGAAGCAGAACGCTTCACTTCGGATGCCCTGTCCTTCCGCCCTTTGTTGGCGAAGGGTAGGGTAGCCGCCATTTTCTTCTTCGTCGCCATCTTCCTGGTCACCATCGTGCGCCCATCCTAGCAGAGCAGCCCGCCATCGGACTGCGCTACAATCTTGCCATCCAAACCCGTTGCAGGATCATCCAAACAAACTATGAGCACAACTCAGCACGAAGTCACCCACGCCCACGCCTCCAGCCATGCTCTGCCCGACGTCCCCCTAACGCTCGAAGGCTCGGCCACCCTGCACCAGATGTACCGCTTCCGTTGGAGCCAGTGGCGCGCCCTGCCCGAGGCCGAGCGCCAGCGCATCACCCATCAGGCGCAATCCGCGCTGGCCGAAATGGAGAAATCCGGCTCCGCGCTCTTCTCTCAATTCGGACACAAAGGCGACCTGCTCTTCGTCCACTATCGCCCGGACTTCGAAGCCCTCAACCAGGCGCAGCTTTCGCTCCAGCAGCTCGACCTGATGGCCTACCTCGAGCCTACCGTCAGCTACCTCTCGGTCATCGAGCTCGGACTCTACGAAAGCACCGTCAAGCTCTACCAGGAGTTGACCGCCCGCGGTGTCGCGCCGCACTCCGACGAGTGGAACGCCGCGATTGAAGAGAACATGCAGCGCCAGAAGGATGCCATGCGGGTTCGCCTCTTTCCAGAAATGCCCGAGGGCCGCTTCCTCTGCTTCTATCCCATGGACCGCAAGCGCGGGGAGCTGAAGAACTGGTACGTGCTGCCCATTGAGGAGCGCGCCCGCCAGATGGACCTGCACGGCAAAATCGGACGCCGTTACGCCGGCAAGGTGCAGCAAATCATCAGCGGCAGCATTGGCTTTGACGACTGGGAGTGGGGCGTGGACCTCTACGCTGACGATCCCGTCATCTTCAAAAAGCTCATTTACGAGATGCGCTTCGACGAGGTCAGCGGTGTCTTCTCCAACTTTGGAGCCTTTTACGTTGGCCTGCGCTGCGCCAGTAGCGAGCTGCCCACCCTGCTCGCCGGAAAAACGCCCAAGGCTCTGCCGCGCACCCGTCCCATCCCCACGGGCCGTCCCGCCGCCGCCGCTGGTCACCCAGGTGGAGGCCATCCCGGCGGTCACCCCGGCCGCCCGTAAGCCGCGGGCTATCCTCGCGCATAGCACCCCACGCGCCTGCCTTCACGGTGGGCGCGTTTCATTTTGGAATCAACGCTCCATTCCCGCGTGCCCGGGTGCCCTACCCTAGCCGTAGTTGCTAGGGTGGGGTAGTTGCTTTTGCTCTTGTTCCTAAGCTGTCATCCTGAGCGGAGCGGAGCGAAGTCGAAGGACCCCTATCTTAAGAATGAAGCCGGGTGCCCCACCCTAGCCGCCGTTGCTAGGGTGGGGTAGTTGCTTTTGCCCTTGTTCTTAAGCTGTCGTCCTGAGCGTAGCGAAGGACCCCCGGTACATTCCCAACGCGGATACCGATCAAGGTCACCAATCAAGGACCTTCCCAGGTGCCCTACCCTTCCGCCTCTGTTGGCGGAGGGTGGGGTAGTTGATTTCGACTTTGTTTTGCAGTGTCATCCTGAGCGGAGCGAAGCGCAGTCGAAGGATCCCTATCTTAAGATAGAAGCACTGGTGCCCCATCCTAGCCGTAGTTGCTAGGGTGGGGTAGTCGCCTTTGATCTTGGTGAAGCGTCATCCCAGCCCAACTGGCCGCTGTTGCCCAGCCGTATGCTTTCCATTTCGCCATTCCGCCACCGTGGCGATACACTTAATACATGGCCGTCAAAGCGATTCTTTTAGGACAGGTGTGGCGAGAAGAGGAAAGCGGCAAGAGCTTCCTCGTCACCAAGGTGTACAACGAAGTCTTCAGCCAGTACGCCATGCTGCGCCCGGCCGACGCCACGGCCGGCACGGCGGAGACCCTCCGCATCAAGGTCCTCAAAACCCCGCAGGGAGCCACCCTGCCCGGCTACGTCTTCACGCAAGACCCGCAAATGGAGTTTTAGTCCGTAATGATCGAACACATTCTTCTCGTCCTGGCCGGCTTCATCAAGGGGGTCATCAGCTCCGTCGGCCAGCCCGGCATCGTCGTCCTCATGGGCATCGAGTCCGCCTGCATCCCCCTGCCCAGCGAGGTCATCATGCCCTTCGCCGGATACCTGGTCTACTCCGGCCGCTTCAGCTCGCTCGCCCTGGTGGCCACCCTAGGAGCCATCGGCTGCAACCTCGGCTCGGTGCTCGCCTACGAGCTCGGAGCCTACGGCGGACGCCCGCTCATCGAGCGCTACGGCAAATACATTTTGATGAATCACCACGACCTGGAGGTCAGCGACAAATTCTTCCAGCGTTACGGCAGCATCACGGTCTTCATCGGCAGACTTCTGCCGGTCGTGCGCACGTTCATCGCGCTGCCCGCGGGAATCGCCCGCATGAACCGCCTCAAGTTCCACATCTATACCTTTGCCGGAAGCTGGCCCTGGTGCTTTGCCCTGGCCTACGTGGGCTTCAAACTGGGCGAACGCTGGGATACCGACCCCCGCCTCAAACATTACCTGCACCGCTTCGACGCCCTCATCGTTCTGGTGCTGCTGGCCGGAATCTTCTACTTTGTGCGCAGCCACTGGAAGAACCGCACCCGCCTCCGCGCCGAAGCCGCCGCAGCAGCCGCTGAAGTGGATTGATGCAACTATGTTTTCAGGTGTCATCCTGAGCGATGAGCGCCATTGCTTTTGATTTTGTTTTTAAGTTGTCATCCTGAGCGTAGCGAAGCGAAGTCGAAGGACCCCTATCTTAAGAATGTAGCCGGGTGCCCCACTCTTCCGCTCTCCTTTGGTGGAGGGTAGGGTAGTTGCCTTTGATCGTGTCTCCTGCCGAGTGCCCCATCCTAGCCGCAGTTGCCAGGGTGGGGCATTTGATTTTGATCTTGTTTTGCAGTGTCATCCTGAGCGCCGAGCGCCGCAGCCGGAGCGCCATCTGTTGGCGCGTGCCCGGCTGCATAGCTCAAGCGAAGGACCCCTAAGAACTCACGCTCAATCAGCGCGGCCCAAGGTCACCCAGCAGAAGCCTTCCGCCACTCGCGCACACACAAAACCGCATCACGGGCGAAAAAGATGAGGATTGTGATCGCCCACAACTCAACTATGTTAGAGCTTGCAAAATACTGTTGAAAATAGTCACCCTTCCAAAACTCATACACGCTTTGGAGTTGGATCTTAGCGATAGTTGCAGCCATCGCCGTTACTAAAAGGTCGAATACAATCCGTGCGGGTCGCCATGAAAAGCTGACAACCGTCCCTCTCCTCCAGCATGCATCAATATAGCGGCCAAGCCAGAACCAAAAAATTCCGATCAGGGCGATGAAGATTGCCCTCTGCACATTCTCAGAAAGAACATTCCCCAACCGAGACCGCCAAACAAAAACATAGGCAATTGCAGCGGGCCAGTTGATGGCGCACAGAAGAGACCATGGAGGCGATGGGCCGACATTGCCACATTGTTGTGGAACAGAGAAATACTGCTGATACCAGATATCGCTTCGCAACATCAGTATCCACGCCAGAAACATCTGTGGTATCGGCAGCACGTATCTCAGGCGGATTCGCATGGCCGGAGTTTAGCATCGTTTCGCCGCACTCTGAGTGCCTTTCCGCATACGCACAAAGGCCCGCAGCTTTGAGATGGAACTCTCAACCCCTGCGGGCCTTCTGCTTTTGACTTGTGAAACCGTCGAAACCTTTGAAACCTGCGAAACCTTGATTCTTCTTACTATACCTTCGCCGTCTCCCGCTCGCGCTCGGCCTGCTTGGCCCGAGCCTGCGCTACGGCCTTTTTGCGGCTGGCCCGCAGCGTGAGGAACTCCTTCGCCTCTTTGTACAGGCGCTTGCGGTCCTCGCTCTTAAACATCGAGCCAAACACAATCGGCACCCACACCTTGGGACGGAAGTAGTACTCGTCGTAAAACTTGTGCACCATCTCCATCACGTAGTCGGCCGGCAGCCCGGGATACTCCACGTGCGCCACCTGGTGACCGCCGATGTCCACCATGTCGTGATCGTCCTGCTTGATGATGAAGTCGTTCTGCTTCACGTAGTCGAAGAACTCCGTGCCAGGATACGCATGGGCCATGCTCACCTGGATGGTCTCTACGTTCAGCTCCTTGGCAAAGTCAATCGTGCGGCGAATCGTCTCTTTCGTCTCGCCCGGCAGCCCCAGGATGAAGTCTCCGTGCACGGCCAGCCCGAGCTTGCGGCAGTCCTTCACAAACTGGCGCGCGCGCTCGAGCGTTGCGCCCTTCTTGATGTTCTTCAGTATCTGCGGATCGCCCGACTCGAAGCCGACGATCAGCAGCCGGCATCCGGCTTCCTTCATCGCCTTCAGAGTCTCGTAGTCGGTCGTCACCCTCGACGTGCAGCTCCAGGTCAAACCCAAGGGCTTCAGCTTGGCGCAAAGTTCCACCGTGCGAGCCTTCTGGATGTTGAACGTGTCGTCGTCGAAGAAGAATTCCTTCACCTCCGGCCAGAACTTCTTGGCCTTGGCCATCTCGGCGGCAACATCTTCGGCCGAGCGCTTCCGCCAGGCGTGTCCGCTGTGCGTCTGCGGCCACAAACAGAAGGTGCACTGCGCCGGACATCCGCGCGTCGTGTACAGCGCCACGTAGGGATTCAGCAAAAACGGCACGTTGTACTTCTTCACGTCCAAATCGCGCTTGTAAATGTCCACCACGTGCGGCAGCGCGTCCAGATTCTCAATCAGCGGCCGGTCCATGTTGTGGATGACCTTGCCGTTCTGGTCGCGATAGCTGACGCCGAGAATCTCATTCAGCGGCTTGCCGTTGGCGTACTCCACCACCGCGTAATCGAACTCGCGGCGCACGATGAAGTCAATTTCCTCATGGCCCAGCGCGTGGTCGGGACTGACGGTGACGTGCGGCCCCACGAAGCAGACCTTCAGCTTCGGATTGGCCTTCTTCATCAGCCCGCTCAGCTTGATGTCGCCCTCAAAGCCCGGCGTGCTGGTGAACAGCACCAGAAGCTCGTAGTCCTTGGAAATCTGGATGGTCTCATCCGCGCTGACGTGGTGCGGGTTGGCGTCCAGCAGGCGCGAGCCCTCCAGCAAGCCGGCCGGATAAGCCAGCCACACCGGGTACCAGTAGGACTCAATCTCACGCGTGGCGGGCCAGCGCGAGCCGGCGCCGCCGTCAAAGTTCTCAAACGAAGGTGGGTTCAGAAACAGTGTTTTCAAAGGCATAATGATCCACTTTCGATACTACCATCGGCTGCACCGCGGCCGCAGCGTTTGGACTCCAAAGGGTAAATTCCCGGGTTAAACAGCGGCAGGCGTACAGTGGGCAGGGCATGGCCCCAGCCTCGCACTTGCATTCCAGCGCCCATGCCCGGCAAACTGATATCTTGGTATCACTTCCATACGGCTGCCCTGATGGAAGCCAGAGGCGCAGAAGGAAACAGATGGCACGGATTTCGCGGGACACATGGCACGTTGCGTTTGACGCCCTTCGGGCCAACAAGGTTAAGGCCGCTCTCACCATGCTGGGCGTGGTCATCGGCTCGGCCTGCATCGTGCTGGTGGTCACCATCGCGCTCATCGGCAAAACCTATGTGCTGGCGCTCATCGAAGGCGTCGGCTCCAACATCGTCTATGCCACCTACTCCGGAGGCAGCGCCAACTCGCACTCGCAGGCCGACGAGATCAGCCTCACCGACATGGAGGCCGCCAGCCACCTGCCGCATATCACCGAGGTCGCCGGCACCAGCGACATGCAGACCACGGTCGTCGTCAACGGACAGGTCAAGCCCGTCTCGCTCGTCGGCGTCACCCAGGGCTTTCAGAAGATTCGCAACCTGCTCATCCTCCAGGGCCGC
>CAVRDQ010000142.1:0-15622 GCA_963719655.1 uncultured Acidobacteriota bacterium
CTCAGTATTGCTGTACCGCGCGCTTAACCCGCCGTAAAGCTGAAGATCGGCAGGTACAGCGAAATCAGGATGAAGCCCACCACCACGCCCATGAACACCAGCAGCAGCGGTTCAATCAGGCTCATCGCCGCCGAAAGCGCCGACTGCACATCCTCTTCGTAAAACTCCGCCACCGAATTCAGCATCGTTGGCAGCGCGCCGGTGGCCTCGCCCACCTCGATCATCTCCACCGCCAGCTCCGGAAAGACGCCCGTCTGCTCCAAACTGTGCGACAGCGGCTGACCTTCCCGAACCTTCCGCGCGGCCTCTTTTATGCCGTTCACAATCAGCCGGCTGGACATGGACTGCCCCGCCGTCTCCAGTCCGCTCACCAGCGGCAAACCGCCGCTCAACAGCGTGGACATCATGCGCGAAAACATCGCAATCTGGTAGCGCTGCCAAATGCTGCCCACCAGCGGTAGATTCAGTTTAATCCGGTCCAGGGTCTCCGCGCCGCTCGCCGTGCGCGACCATGCCCGCATGGCGAAAAAAAGCCCCACCAGCACCAGCGCCACCAGCAGCAGGTAATGCTTGGCCGCCGTTGCCACGTTGATGGTGAACTCGGTCATCGCCGGCAACTTCTGGCCCAGGTCGTTGAACAGTTGTGCAAACTTCGGAATGACGAACGTGACCAGGCAGGTGATCAGGCCGATCACGCCCACAATCAAAATCGCCGGGTAGATCAGAGACGAAATCAGCTTTTTGCGGAAGCTCAGCGAGAGCCTCTGAAAGCTGACATAGCGCGAGAGCACCTCGTCCAGGTTGCCGCTCTTTTCGCCGGCCATCAGCGTGGTGGAATAAATCTTCGGGAAGGCTCCCTGCGCCTCAAATGCGTCGCTGATCAGCTCGCCGCCCTTGGTGCGGTCGCGCACGTCCTCCAGCAGCATTTTGAAGTATTGATTGCGCTGCCGCTTGGCCAACAGCTCCAGGGCCTGCACAATCGGCAATCCGGCGCGCACCAGGGTCAAAAACTGCTGGTTGAAGATGACAAACTGTTCCAGTGTGACCTTGCGGCGCTTGGGCAGCCTCAGTTCTCCGCCGCTGAACAGCCCGCGGTTTTTGACCGAGTACACCAGGTAGCCGGCCGACTGGTAACGGTCGCGGATCTCCGTGGCGGAAAAGCCGCTCTCGATCTTCTCGACCAGAGTGCCCCGCTCGTCCGCCGCGCGTATTACGAACTCGGCCATGCGCCCCCGACCGCGGCGGTGACGCCCGCCGCACCGACCCAGTGTAACATCTTGAAAGCCTTGGGATTGCCGCCTGCCGACGGGCTTTTTATCCCAATCTCACAAACCGCGCGGCCCTCATCCATCGCCGCCGAAATCCCGGCCCAGCCGCCATCCCGCCCACGGCTTGCCACCTCAATTCACGCCTACGGAGTCATGCCTATGGAGTCAGCGCCCCGCCCTGCAATACCTCGACCCCGGCCGGAGGAGCAAAGCGGAAGCTCGCATCGTTCAGCGGAAGATTTTCCTTCTGCCCACTAAAGCGGAACTCCGTCGTGCTGCCGTCCAGCTCATCCATCACCAGCCGCCGCACCCAGCCATCGCCATCGCACTCCAAAAGCACCTGGCTCACCCGGTCTTCCAGGCCCACGGGAATCCCACGCAGCACCACGCCGCCCGGTGTCGCCGGCCTCACGTCGGGAGCCAGCGACAGCCCCTTCAGCTCCTTTTCCAAATGACTGTGCCCCAGCAGCAGCCGCAGCGGCGAGCGCAGATCGTCCAGGCTCTTCAGGGCCGTGCGCCGCGCCTGCGCCTCTCCGGGAACGTAAAACCAGGCCGTCGAGCCATCGGTGATAAACAGCTTGCGCCGCGGAGAGCTGTACTCCCAGCGCATTCTTCCCGGCTTTTTCAGCAGCAGCGTTCCGCTCTCCGTGCGCCGTGCGCCGCCGCCGGAGTACGTCTCGGTAAAGTCGGCCTGCAGCGTCTTGATCGAGTTGTAGCGCGCGTCCACCCGCGCCGCCAGTTGGCGCGCGTCGTTGGACTTGAATTGCGTTTGGGAGCTGGCCTGGGATTGCGCCTGCCCATCCGGTGCCGTGGCCACCAGCACCAGGGCCGCGGCCATCCATACCAGGGAGAAGATCGGTTTGCTCATGACTTCCAGTTCACAACTTTCTTCGGTACAGCGTTCTGAAAAAAACTAACTGCGTTCTGCTTGAAACCTTACAGCTTCGGAACCACCTTGAATCCGTGGTCGCCCGGCATATTGTTGACCTCCTGCCCCGGAGGCAGTCCGCGCGTGATGAATGGGAATGGTTCGGTATCCTCGACGTAAACCTTGCCTGCGCGTAACTGGTAGGGGCGCCCATCCGGGTCCAGCGGCACTCGCCGCAGCAACCCGGCGCCCACCAGCTCCTGCCAGTTGTTGGCCGGGCGTCCACTCTGCTGCTCGTACATCCCGGCGCGCTCCTCAAGAATGCCGACTTCCTTGTCCACCCGCAGGCACAGCAGGCGGCGATTGGCGTTGGCCCGCAGTTGCGGGTCTTCGGTGGAGTTCAAAATGTTCGTCCACATGTAGGTGGCCGTCTCGGTCTCACCGGCATGGGCGGCCAGTGCCGCGGCCATCACCTTCATCCAGGGATGCGCTCCGGGCACATGCGAGCCGCGCTCAAAGGCGTCCGCGGCCTTCGCCGGCTGCTTCAGCTCCAGCCAGTAGATGAAGCCGAGCTGGTAGTACAGCCGCCACGCCCCGGGATTTTCCCGTATGCCTTTCTCCACAATCCGCGCCGCCGCCGCCGGGTCGCCCGCTCCCTCCGGAGGCTTCTGCGCCAAAAACACCGAGCCGAATTCGTAGGCCGGCAGCAGCTTCGGGTCGAGCGTGGTCGTCATGTCGAGCAGGGGTTCCAGGATCAGGTACTGCCGGCTCTTCGCCCGGTGCTTGCTGCCGAAGTATTGCACCAGCCGCGTCCAGTAGATGTCCGCCAGCAGCCCCTTGTAGCCCAGGCTCAGCCGCTCCACCACCTTGGGCGACGGAATGTAGAGCACCTCCTGCAAGGGTTCTTTGGCGCGCACCTGGTCCACCTGCTTCACCAGCAGGGCGCTCATGGCCAGCAGCAGGGCCACCAGCAGGGCATACGCGGATTGCACCATGCGTTCGCGTGTCATCATTCGCAGGTCGTCATTCGCACATCAAAACTTGCTTTCCATCTTTGGAGGAGCATCGCTCTCATCCATTTGCACGGCACCAACTCGCACCGCCGCCGCGCTCTACTTCAAATTGCGGCGATCAAAAATCCACACCGCGGCCACCAGCACGGCTCCGGCGTACACCACCACGTAGGCCGTGTTCAGCAGCACCAGCCGCGGCTCCACCGGAGTGTCGTGCGCCACCTGGCTGATCACGTTCAGGGCCGCGAAGTTCGGCACAAGGTAGGACACCGAGGTCATCGCCTCGCGCGTCACGCCCTCGGCCATCTGGGCAAAGCCCCGCAGGTCTTCGGCAAATGTTCCCACGGCAAAAATGGCGAAGGCGAAGATGGACGAAAAGATCGGTGTCGAAAACGTGCTGAACAGCAGCGCCAGCGCCGTGATCAGCACAAACTGCAGCAGGATGAAGTAAATCGCCGTCACCAGCGGAAGGTCCACCCTGCCCAGCCCATGCGAGACGTACAGCACGGCGCCGAAGAAGCCCACGCTCATCAGTCCGGCGTTCACCGTCAGGGTCATCACCAGGCCCAGGAACTTGCCCACGATGAACTCCCAGCGCCGCACCGGGCGCGCCGCCAGAACCGTGTACAGCGTCTTCTTCTCAATCTCCTTGCTCACCAGTCCGATGCCGATAAAGATGGCGATGATGATGCCGAACAAGCTGATGGCCGTCAGTCCCAGGTTGATCAGCACAATGCGGTTGATGTCCAGTGAGATCTGCCCGAACAGCACGCTGGCGCCCACAATCAGCAGCGCAAACAGGATCAGGTTGTACAGCACGCGGTCGCGCACGGCCTCGCGGAAGGTGTTGAAGGCGATTGCCCACAGGCGTCCGATCATGCCCGCACCTCCGGAGGATTCGCCGAATTACCTTGATCCCCAATCCGCGCTAGGAAGTAATCCTCCAAGGTCGCGCGCACCGGAGTCACGCTGGTCAGCCGTCCGCCGTTCTGCCGCAATGCCTCCAGCGCCAGTTCGAGCTTCGCCTCCGGCAGCACCGCGCGCAGCACATCTCCCGTCGTCTTCGTCCGCGCGCCAAGAGCCGCCATGGCCGCCACCGCCCCGGCGCCCGTCCACACCACCTCGACGTCGCCCTTCACCTCGCGCACCAGGTCGTCCACAATCCCCACGCCGCGCAGTTCGCCCTTGTTCAGCACGGCCACGCGGTCGCACAGGGTCTCGGCGTCGCCCAGTATGTGGGTGGAGAAAAAAATGGTCTTGCCCTCGTCGTGCAGCTCCTGCACCAGGTCGCGAACCTCGCGCCGGCCAATGGGGTCCAGCCCGCTCATCGGTTCATCCAGCAGAATCAGCCGCGGATCGTGCACGATGGCCTGTGCGATGCCGACGCGTTGCAGCATTCCCTTGCTGCACTTGCGCAGTTGCGTGCGCCCGTGCTCGCCCATCCCGACGCGCCCCAGTGCGCGGTCAACTTTGGCCTTGCGCTCTCTGGCATCCACGCCGCTCAGCCGCGCGTAGTAGTCCAGCAGCTCCAGGGGCGTCAGGTGGTCGTAGAAGTAAGGCTGCTCGGGCAGAAAGCCGATCGAGCGCTTCATCTCAATGTCGTCAATCGGACGGCCCAGCATGCGCGCCGTCCCGGCCGTAGGGAAGACCAGCCCCAGCAGCAGCTTGAGTGTCGTCGTCTTGCCGGCGCCGTTCGGGCCAAGATAGCCGAAGACCTCGCCCTCTTCCACCGTCAGGGTCAGCGGCTTCAGTCCAGGCTTCCGCTTGTTATGGAAGAACCCCGTCGTGTAGGACTTCTCCAGTCCCAGGATTTCAATGGCAGCCATTGTCGCCTTGCTCATTCTGGTTTTGCCTGCATTATAGCCGAGTCGCATGCGGCTTCCGTACCGGGAAACACGAGCCCGTGTTATCCAGTCGGGCAACGCAAGAGGGGAGGCCGAGGCCTCCCCTGCAAGCTGTTTCCTTCTGCGGCGCTTACTGCAGCGGCGCGTCCATCGAGGTCGCCGTGGCCGTCAGGTTGTACTGAATATAGCCCGGCGTGCCCGTGTAGAAGTGCCTGGTGCCCGTCTGGTCCTGGGTCACCGGGTCGGCGTTAATGGAGTAGGTGTACACCGCACCATTGATGGCCGTGCCGCCGCTCATGGTGATGATGTAGCCGCTCTTGGTGCAACTGCTGCCGCTGGCCGTAGCCGTCGGGCAGCCCAGTACGTTGTCCAGCAGTACGGCGTTGGTCGAAGTCGCCGAGGTGTTGCCGGCAGTGCTGCCCGGTCCCAGGGTTGCCAGGTTGGTGGCATAGCCGTTGGATGGGTAGGTGGAGGCGTAGGTGACCTGTGCGGTATCTACGGCGCGCAGCGAACGAACGGCCGAGGCTTCATTGGCGGCGATTCGCGAGCGCAGCAGGTTGGGGATGGCGATGGCGGCGATAATCAATATGATCGCAACGACAATCAGCAATTCGATGAGTGAGAATCCGTTCTGCTTTTTCATGGCTCTCAACGATGCTCCATATCTTATTGGGGTTAAGAACCCCGCCGCCCACCCGTCCGCCTACTGCAAAGGCGCGTCCGTCGAAGTAGCGGGATTCGTCAGGTTGTATTGAATGACGCCCGGCGTGGCGCTGTAGAAATGCCGCGTGCCCGTCTGGTTCACAGTCACCGGATCGCCCGCCACCGAGTACGAATACACCGTGCCGTTCACTGCCGTGCCGCCCGTGAGCGTGATGATGTAGCCGCTCTTGGTGCAGGTGCTGCCGCTCGAGGTGGCCGTCGCACAGCCCAGCACGGAATCCAGCAGCACCGCGTTGGTCGAGGTCGCCGAGGTGTTGCCGGCATTGCTGCCCGGTCCCAGGGTTGCCAGGTTGGTGGCATAACCCGCCGCCGGATAGGTCGAAGCGTAGGTGACCTGTGCCGTGTCCACGGCGCGCAGCGAACGCACGGCCGAGGCCTCATTCGCGGCGATTCGCGAGCGCAGCAGGTTCGGAATGGCGATGGCGGCGATGATCAGAATGATCGCTACCACAATCAACAACTCGATCAGGGAAAAGCCTTTTTGCTTGCGCATGGTTCGGTCTCTCTTTTGGATGAATGACGCTGGCTCTCTGCCTGGGCGTCTTTTGCCGCTTTGCTTCAGGTGTCTCACCGCATGTTGCAGACTGCCATCTACAGCACGCGCCTTTGGTCACTCACGGCGCTTTAGGGTTCATAAAAAGGGGCCCCACGTCTTGCATGGAGCCCCTTTGTTTCAGGCTTGTACCCTCCCCGGGCCTTCGCCTGGCTCAAAAACTACTGCAGCGGGGCGTCCGTCGAGGCGGCAGCCGCGGTCAGGTTGTAGCGGATCACGCCCGACGCGTCGCTGTAGAAGAAGCGCGTACCGGTCTGGTTCACAGTGATCGGACCCGCGTTGGAATTGTAGGTGCTGATCGGCGTCGTCGTCGGGCCGCTCAGGGTGAAGCTGTAGCCGCTCTTCGTGCAGGCGGCGCCGCTCGCGGTGGCCGCGCTGCAACCCAGAACGCTGTCCAGCAGGACGGCATTGGTCGAAGCAGCGGTCGTGTTGCCGGCCGTGGAGCCCGGTCCAAGGGTCGCCAGGTTGTTGGCGAAGCCGGCGGCCGGATAGGTCGAGGCATAGGTCACTTCAGCGGTGTTGATCGTACGCAGCGAGCCCACGGCCGAAGCTTCGTTGGCAGCGATGCGCGAGCGCAGCAAGTTCGGGATGGCGATGGCGGCGATGATCAGGATGATCGCCACAACGATAAGAAGCTCAATCAGCGAGAAGCCCTTCTGTTTACGCATTGTCTAAATTCTCCGTTTGGTTAGGGTGCAGATTCTTAAATTTCGTTCCGGTCCTGGATACAGACTCGGCCAAGCTAAGTGCACACGGCGTGCCATCCTTCCGGCCAGGTATCAGCTTCGCCACCCAATCTTCGGTAACTGTTGATAAATAAGGTGCTTGCAGGAAAAAACCAAAGTAATGTCCGGTTGCTGACACCAAAGGCCAACCCCTGCAAGTGTCAGAAAGTGACAACCGGCGTCAGCCTTGTATGACAATTTATGTCAATCTCTGGTAACCCGTTGTAAGAGTGGTACATGGGGGCACAAAAATAAGGAAACCCTTAGACAAGGTTTCCTCTTTATGCTCTATCACTTAGCGCTCGCTTAGCAGAACATCTGTTTGCGCGTCAGCTTCATCCCGCTCAGGTTTCCCAGGATCGTCACCGCCACGCTCTCCGGCACAAAGAACTCCCGCGCCACCTGTTGAACCTCTTCGCTGGTCACGGCCTCAATGTGCGCCGTAATCTCATCCATGCCGTGCAGCCGGTCGTAGAAGATCTCCTGCCGTGCCAGGTTGCTCATGCGCGCCATGCTGGACTCCAGGCTCAGCATCAGGTTGCCCTTCAGCTGCGCCTTGGAGCGGCTCAGCTCCTCCTCGCCCACGCTCGTCTCCCGCAGGCTGCGGAACTCGCTCAGCACGCTGGCCAGCACCTTGGGAGCGCTCTCCCGGCTGGTGCCGGCGTACACCATCAGGCATCCCGTATCGCGGTAGGGGTTCAGGTCGCTGTAAATGGAATACACCAGCCCCTGCTTCTCTCTCACGTTCTGGAAGAGTCGCGAGCTCATGCCGCCGCCCAGCAGGGTGTTCAGCACAAACGAGGCGTAGCGGTTCTGGTGGCTGATGGAGTACGACGGCACTCCAATGCAGAGCTGCACCTGTTCCAGCGACTTCTTGTTGCGCTGGGTAAAGCGGCTGCTCGCCTCCGGAACTGCTTCCCGGAAGTCGCTCGTCCCGCGCTCCAGTCCGCCAAAGCGGTCGTTCACCATCGCCAGGAACTCGTCGTGGTCCAGGCTGCCGGCGGCGGAGATCACCATGTTCCCCGCCCGGAAGCGGTCGTGGTAGAAGTCGAACAGCATCGCCGGATCGAAGTTGCGCACCGTCTTCTGCGTCCCCAGGATGGGCCGCCCCAGCGGATGATTCTTCCAGAAGTTCTGCACAAACAGCTCGTGGACCAGGTAATCCGGGTTGTCCTCGTCCATCTTGATCTCTTCCAGGATGACGCTGCGTTCCTT
This sequence comes from uncultured Acidobacteriota bacterium, assembly GCA_963719655.1. Lineage (GTDB taxonomy): Bacteria > Acidobacteriota > Terriglobia > Terriglobales > Acidobacteriaceae > TOLSYN. The sequence continues at coordinate 8,210 of CAVRDQ010000142.1, forward strand.
CTTCACGTCTTCGGCGCGGCACGCCGGGTTCATCACCAGGTCGCTCAGCACGTCCATCGCGCCGGCCAGTTGCTCATCCAGAACCTTCACGTTGAAGCAGACGCATTCCTTGGCGGTAAAGGCGTCCAGGTTGCCGCCCATGGAATCCACTTCCCGGGCGATCTGCTCGGCCGTGCGGTTGGTGGTGCCTTTGAAGACCATGTGCTCGGCAAAGTGCGAGATGCCGTTCACCTCCGGCAGCTCGTGGCGCGAACCCGTCCGGATCCACACTCCGGCCGACACGGAGCGGATCTGCGGCATCACCTCGGTCAACACGGTCAGCCCGTTGGACAGCACCGTGCGGCGGATGTTGCGCAGCATCGAATTCGATTTGTGGTTCGTGGTCATGGAGTCCTCTTCTGCATCGGCGCTCATAAAATCACTCAGCCGTTCGCTTCCATTCAACGCATCAACTCCAAAAACCATCGGCCGGTCCTGCAGAGAATCTTACGTCCACGGCTTGCCCCAGCCATCCTCGGCGCTGCATATTATTAGATGCATGGACGCCAAACCGCAATTCTTATTGTTAGGCCTTCCGATTCAGGAACTTACGGAGATCCTCGCCCGCTGCGGCCAGCCCGCCTACCGCGCCCGTCAGCTTTTTGATGCCCTTTACCGCCAGCGGCTTTTCTCACTAGCCGAGATCACCACCCTCCCCGTCACCCTGCGCCAGCGCCTCGCCCAAGAGGGCTATTCGCTCGGACTGCCGGAGATCGAACAGCGCTTCGTCTCCACCGATGGCACCGTGCGCTACCTGCTGCGCTTCGCCGATGGCCAGAGCGTCGAGACCGTCTGGATGCCCGAGGGCGACGGCGCCGAGGATGGCGAGGACGCCACTGCGTCCGTGGACGCCGATCCCGCCGACGCTGCTCCCACGGCTTCCGAATCCGCAGCCCAGGCGCCCATCTCACGCCGCGCCACCATCTGCCTCAGCTCGCAGGCCGGATGCGCCGTCAACTGCCGCTTCTGCATGACGGCCCTGCTCGGCCTGCAGCGCAACCTCACCGCAGGAGAGATTGTGGGCCAGGTGCTCGTGGTGCTCAATGACCACCAGGTGGAAATCGGACGCGACCGGGTCAATCTGGTTTTCATGGGGCAGGGCGAACCATTTCTGAACTACGAGAACTTCATGGCCGCCGTCCGCCTGCTCGTCTCCGGCACGGGCCTCAGCGAATCCCGCATGACGGTCTCCACCTCAGGCATCGTCCCGCGCATTGCAGACTTCGGCCGCGAGGCCATTCGCCCCAACCTCGCCATCTCGCTCAACGCCTCGAATGACGTGACCCGCGAACAGGTCATGCCCATCAATCGCAAGTGGCCGCTCGCCGAACTGATGGCCGCCGCCCGCGCATTTCCCCTGCGCCAGCGCGAGCGCCTCACCTTTGAGTACGTTCTGCTCGACGGCGTCAACGACTCGCAGGAGAACGCCCGCGAGGTCACCGTCCTTTTGCGTGGACTGCGCGCCAAGGTCAACCTCATTGCCCTCAATCCCGGGCCGGAGATCGCCTACCGCACGCCGTCGCCGGAGCGCGTGGCGGCCTTCCAGCAGACCCTGATGCGCGCCGGCATCCCGGCCTTCCTGCGCCGTCCCCGCGGACTCGACATCTACGCCGCCTGCGGCCAGCTCAAACGCACCCGTCAGCTCATCCAGCTCGACTGACCGCGCATTCTCCGCCGCGCCCGTACCGGCGTCACCGCTTTCGCCGTGGCCCATCTGCTACGATTGCTCCAGACCTCATGAGTGAAGATACCGCCCCATTTCTGCTGCGTGACTACGAGAAGAAGGACTTTGACGCCCTCTTCAAGCTCGACCGCCTGTGCTTTGAGCCAGGCGTCGCCTACAGCCGCCCCGAGCTTTCCAGCTTCATCGAGCAGCGCCGCAGCTTCACCCTGGTCGCCGAGTTTCCACCCGAGCCCGCGCTCCACATCGCCACCACGGATGACCTTGCCGCCGAAGCCGCCCTCGAGGCCGAGCGCTACGAAGCCGGACAGCGCCAGTCGCGGCTGGAGACGCGCGGCCCCATCGCCGGATTCCTCACCTGGCACCTGCAAAAGCAGGAGTACGGCCACATCATCACCCTGGACGTGCATCCCGAGGCCCGCCGCCAGCGCCTGGGTTCGCTGCTGATGGCCGCCGCCTGCGAGCGCCTGCGCAAGCGTACGGCCTTCATGGTTGTCTTGGAGGTCGCGGTCAACAATCATCCCGCGCTGGCCTTCTACGAGCGTCACGGCTTCAAAAAGGTGAAAGTCCTCGAGCGCTATTACAACCGCGACGTGGACGCCATCTTCATGACCAAGCGCCTGTAGGTTTTCGTCGCTTTAGTTGGAAGAAGTAGCCGCTCTTCGCCGCCCACCTTATATGACGCGCCGCTCTTACGCCGCTCACCTTGATGACAAAGTTGAATAAAAAGAAATGTCATTGCGACCGGAGCGCCGCAGGCGCGTAGTGGAGCAACCCTGTGTTCTGCTCTTTCGCCGTGCGCCCATGGCGTGCCGCTCTTACGCCGCTCACCTTGATGACAAGGCTGAATAAAAAGAAATGTCATTGCGACCGGAGCGCCGCAGGCGTGTAGTGGAGCAACCTTATGTTCTGCTCTACCCAGATACAAAAGGTAGTTCGACGACGCACCCAAACAGCAACTGCGGCGCTCACCATGACATTTCGTAAGTTTGCGATCTCCCGAGGCTGGTCAGCAGTCTGAGCGGCTCTCTTACGCCGCCGCTCTTCGCCGCGCACCCATGGCGTGCACCGCCAGCGCCATGGCTAAAAACATCAACGCCATCGCGCAGACGCCCGTCCATTGCCACCGCGCCCAGGCCATCGTGCTGGCCGCCGAGCCGGCCGCCCCGCCCAAAAAGAAGACGATCATGTAGACGGTGTTCAGCCGGCTCCTGGCGCCCACCACCAGTGAGAAGATGCGCGTCTGGTTGCCGATGTGCATCGTCTGCTGCCCCATGTCCAGCACCAGCACGCCCACAATCAGCCCGGCCATCCAGTACCCGGCCGCCCACATCACCACGTAGGCGGCGCTCAGCAGCAGGATGCCGCCGAGCACCACGAACCTTGCGCCACGCTTATCCGCCACGCGTCCTGCCATGCTTGCGGCCAGCGCTCCGGCCGCGCCCAGCACTCCAAAGCTGCCCGCCGCCCCGGCGCCAAGATGGTAGTGCGGCGTGCTCAGCAGAAAGGCCAGGTTCGTCCAGAATGAGGAGAAGGCGGCAAAGCACAAAAAGCCCACGGCGGCCGATTCCCGCAGCGCGGGCTGCTCCACGGTCAGCCTCCACAGCGATGCCACGGCCTCGCCGTACTTCACCGGATGCGTCGGCGGCAACTTGGGCAGTCTCCAACGCAGCAGTGGGACAAACAGAAGGGTAAACACTCCCGCCACCACGAAGACGCCGCGCCAGCCCACAAACGTAGCCAGCCATCCGGCGGCCGTGCGGCTCAGGATGATTCCCAGGATCAGCCCGGTCATCACCGTGCCAATCGCGCGCCCGCTCTGCTCCGGCGGCACCAGCTCCGGAGCGATCGGCACAATCACATGCGTCACCGCCGAGGTCGTCCCAATTACCACACTGGCCACGGCCAGCATCACGAGCGACGGCGCGGCGGCCGCCACCAGCATGGCCACCGCCACGGCGGCAAACAGCCAGGTGATCAAACTGCGCCGCTCGGCCACATCGCCCAATGGCACGAACAGCAGTATGCCCACGGCGTAGCCCAGCTGCGTCGCCACGGCCACCGCACCGGTGCGTCCGCTGCTGGAGTGGAAGCTGCGGCTGATCTCATACAGCAGTGGCTGGTTGTAGTAGATGGCCGCGACGCTGGCGCCGCTGGCAAGGCCGAGGAAGGGAAGCAGTCCGCGATGCTGATGGGGAGTAGCAGGCACAGCCCAGTTTATACCCGCGCCGATTTATCCCGCGCCGCCGACTCCGGCAAAGGACGCCACAGGCTCGCCGCATAGCCCACCGCAAACGTCAGCACCGAGCCCAGCGGCACATACCACGGATATGGAATCCGCGTGCACTGCCACAGGTAGAGGTTCAGCACAAAGCCGCACAGCATGCCCAGCATCGCGCCGTTCTCCGTAGCGCGCCTGGTCAGCACGCCCAGCAGGAACACTCCCAGCAGCGATCCATAGGCCACCGATGCAATGGACAATCCCATCTCCAACACGCGGCCGCCATTGCGCGCCACAATGGCCAAGGCAAACAGCACCAGCGCCCAGCCCACGGTGGCCCTGCGCCCCAGCAATACGCGGCTTTCTTCGCTGGAGTCCGGCTTCCAGCGTCCGTAAAAGTCCACCACCGTAATCGAGCTCAATGAGTTCAGCGCCGCGCTCAGGTTGCCCATCGCCGCCGCCAGTATGGCGGAGATCATCAGCCCGCTCACTCCGTGCGGAAGATAGCTAAGTATGAATGTAGGAAAGATGCGGTCCGTCCTCTGGAAGGCCACCGCCGGCGGATACGCCTGGTAGAAGACCCACAGCACCGCGCCAATCAGCAGGAAGAGCGCGAACTGCGCCATCACCAGCACGCCGCTCATCATCAGCGCCACCTTGGCCTGCCGCTCGCTGCGCGAGGACAACAGCCGCTGCACAATCAACTGATCCGTGCCATGGCTCGCCGTCGTCAAAAACGCCCCGCCGATCAGTCCGGACCAGAACGTGTACGTCACATGCGGCGCAAACGAGAAATCAAAGACGCGGAACTTGTGCCCCTCGCTGGCGACGGCATGTACGGCCGTCCATCCTCCCGGCAGCATGTGCAGCATCACCAGCAAGCCCGCAACGGAGCCCGTCACGTACACCGCAAGCTGCACCACGTCCGTCCAAATCACGGCCGCCATGCCGCCCTTCAGCGTGTACACCAGCGTCAGCAGGGTCACAATGGAGATGGCCGCCACGTCGCGCGCAAAGTCGCCCAACCCGCCCAGGGCGCCACCCAGCGCGATGCCCACCACGATGGCCACGGCGAAGACGCGAACGCCCTCGGCCGCCGCCCGCGTCAGCAAAAACAAACCCGCGGTCAGTCCGCGCAGCCGCTGGCCAAAGCGCCGCTCAATCAACTGGTAGGCCGTCACCAGCTGGCCGCGGAAGTAAGACGGAATCAGCAGCACGCAGATCAGCGCGCGCCCTACCAGGTATCCAATTGCCAGTTGCAGAAATCGAAAGTCGTGTTCGTAGGCCATCCCCGGCACGCTGATGATGGTCAGCGTGCTGGTCTCCGCGGCGACAATGGAAAGCGATATCGCCCACCAGGGAATCGTCTGCCCGGCCAGAAAGTATCCGCGCACCGTCGTCTGCCGCCGCCGGAAGTGCATGCCGAAGGCCGTCACCAGCCCCAGGTACAGCGCGATCACCGCCAGGTCGAGCCCGTTCAGTCCCATCGGCCGTGCCCGCTCCTTCCGCCCGCGTCGGCTCCGCGCCAACCGCCCGCAAGATTGCTATCAATCAATATTCCCATCCATCAATATAGAAGATACTTCGCGCGCCGCTTCTCAAACTCGGCCAGCGCCGCCTGCCAGCCTTGCGCGATCTCCCTCGGGTCCACTCCCTCTGCCAGCGCCTTCGCGCTCCGGGCGTTCACCATCAGCCGGTCCAGGTTCTTCAGCTCAAACTTCGTGGGATACAACTCATGCAACGCCGCCGCCAACTCCAGCCCCATCTCCACCGCATCCAGAGCCTCACGGCCGGTCACCGTCATCCGCACGCCCTGGCACATCTGGTGCGCATACGTCGCGCTGGTGGGAGTAAACTCCGTGGCCGCAAACGTCACGCCATCTATCCCACGCGCGTTCAACTTCGCCGCCAGCTCCGCGCCCCGCACCCACGGCGCGCCCACAACCTCAAACGGAGTCTCCGTCCCGCGCCCCACGCTCAGGTTCGTCATCTCGATCATCCCCACGCCGGGATAGAGCGTGGCTTCGGCAAGATTGCGCAGGTTTGGCGAAGGGCTCACCCACCGCAGGCCCGTCGCGTCCATCCACTCGTCGCGCCGCCAGCCCTGCATCTTCACCACCGTCAGCCGCGCGCCAATTCCGCGCTCGCCGTTGTAGTAGCCGGCCAGCTCGCCCATGGTCATTCCGTGCCGCACCGGAACCGCACCGTAATTCGTAAAGTCCTCGCGCCCCGCATCGCTCACCGGACCCTGCACCAGCCTTCCACTCACCGGGTTCGGCCGGTCCAGCACGATGATGGGCAGGTTGGCCTTCGCCGCCGCCTCCAGAAAATATCCAAGCGTCGTCTCGTAGGTGTAAAAGTGCACGCCCGCGTCGGCAATGTCGAACGCGATCACATCCACTCCGGCCAGTATCTCCGCCCGCGGACGCCGCTTCGCATCCGTCGCGCCATACACGCTGTAGACTGGCACGCCCGTTGCCCCGTCGCGTCCATCTCCAACCTTCGTCGTGTCCAGTTGCCCGGCCAGCCCATGCTCGGGAGTAAAGATCGCCGTCAGCTTCACTCCCTCGGCATGTGCCATCAAATCAATGTCGCGCGCGCCTGCCTCGTCCACGCCCGTCTGGTTGGTCACCAGCGCCACGCGAGTCACCTCGCGCCCCGGCCTTCGCAGCTCGGCAAAGCCGTCAGCCTTCAACACCTCAATCCCCGTGCGCACCGCCGCCGCCTGCGGCTTTGCTGCATCCATCGTTCCCAAGCCCAGCGCGCGCGCCGCCTCGGTGGAGACCCGTGCCCGCAGCGTTCCCGGCATTCGTCCGCCATTCGGGTGCACGGCGTTGCTCAGCAGAATCACGTAGCTGCGCGAGGCCGGATCGATCCAAATGGACGTTCCGGTGAATCCCGTGTGGCCGAACGAAGTCGCACCGAACAGCTCGCCGCGCGGTGCCGAAAACGCCGAGTGGATATCCCATCCCAGCCCGCGTTGCACATCGCCCGCCAGGGTCTTCGGCTGCTGCGGAGTGGTCATCAGCCGCAGCGCCTGTGGGGTCAGCACCCGCCCCGCGCCCAGCATCTCCTCGGCGAACTTTGCCAAATCGTCCACGGTGGAAAACACTCCCGCGTGTCCCGCCACGCCGCCCATGCGCCGCGCCGTGGGATCGTGCACCACTCCGCGCAGCCAATGTCCCTGCTCGTCGCGCTCCGTCGGAGCGATCCTCGGCCGCCACTCCGCAGGAGGCAGGTAGCGCGTCTCGTTCATCCCGAGCGGCGTAAAAATCCTGCGCGCGGCGTACTCGTCCAAACCCATGCCGCTCAGCTTTTCCACCACAAATCCCAGCACAATGTAGTTGATGTCGCTGTAGGAAAAATGCATCCCCGGCGTGTGCACCGTATGCTCCTGCATGGCCATCCGGTAGGCCGTCTCGCGCCCCGTCGACGAGCAATACGTAGTTGGAACGAAGGAGGACATAAACAT
>CAVRDQ010000143.1:0-75416 GCA_963719655.1 uncultured Acidobacteriota bacterium
AGCACCGGAGTCTTCACCCAGATACGCGAGATTTATGCCATGCTGCCGGAATCTCGTGAGCGCGGCTACAAGGCGGGACGCTTCAGCTTCAACGTTCCCGGCGGGCGCTGCGAGGCCTGCCAGGGCGAGGGCCAGCGCCGCATCGAGATGAACTTCCTGCCGGATGTGTACGTGCTCTGCGAGGTCTGCGGCGGCCGCCGCTACAGCCGCGAAACCCTGGCCGTGCACTACAAAGGGCACAGCATCGCCGACCTGCTGGACACGCCCATCAGCGAGGCGCTCACGGTGCTGGAAAACATTCCGCAGGCGCGGCAGAAGCTACAGACGCTGGTGGATGTCGGCCTGGGATACATTCACCTGGGTCAATCTTCGGTCACGCTCAGCGGCGGAGAGGCGCAGCGCATCAAGCTGGCGCGCGAGCTGAGCAAGCGCCAGACGGGACGCACTCTCTATCTGCTGGACGAGCCGACCACGGGCCTGCACTTTGAAGACGTCGCCCGCTTGCTCGAGGTGCTGCACCGGCTGACCGACCTGGGCAACTCGATCATCATCATCGAGCACAACCTGGACGTCATCCGCAACGCCGACTGGATTATTGACCTCGGCCCCGAGGGCGGCGAGGATGGCGGACGCGTGGTGGCCACCGGAACTCCCGAGCAGGTGGCGCGGGTCAAGAAGAGCTACACGGGCCAGGCCTTGAGCGGGGCAACCCCGCAGTAAATCTGCCAGCCCAGTGAATCTACCGGCCCAGTCCATCTACCAGCGACGGTACGGGCCATATCCCGGAGGCGGTCCCGGCGGCGGATAGTATCCCGGAGGCGGCGGGTAAGCCTGGGCGTAGTAGTAGTGGTGCGTGTGGCGCGGCCCGCGCAGCAGCACAAAGGGCAGCAGCACAAGCGTCCACAGAATGGCCAGCGGGGCGTGGATGGCCAGTCCCAGGATGCGCAGCGGCAACAGCAGCAGCCACAACAGGGGAATCATCACCAGCGCCAGCAAGGCCAGCGGCCAGCAGAAGAAAAGCAAAATCAGCCAGAGCAGGAAGAACATCGCCTTAGCCTCCGCAGAGTGATACGCAGCTTCCGGCGGCCGGGTTCCATGGCCGCAAGAGACAGGGCCGGAAGGATCGCTCCTCCCAGCCCCTTGTTTTCTTCGCCTTGCAACTTTGCAACCTTGAAACTTTGAAAACCTGTTTAGCTGGCCGCCGTCAGCAGCGAGCGCTTGTCGGTTTTTCCGGTCATGGTGCGCGGCATCTGCCCAACAAAGTGGAAGCCGCGCGGAATCTTGTAGGGCTCCAGCATCTCGCGGCAGGCGGAGCGCAACTGGTGCTCGTCCAGCGTGGCGCCCTGGTGCAGTTGCACGTAGGCCTCCAGGCGCGAGCCGTGCTTTTCATCGGGGATGGCGACGACGGCCGCCTCTTCGACGCCGTCAATGGTCTCCAGAGCGTTTTCCACCTCGCTCGGGTATACCTTCTCGCCGCTCACCTTGACCAGGTCGTCGGCGCGTCCCACCAGGTGGAGGTAGCCATCCTTGTCCAGAAAGCCCTTGTCGCTGGTATGCAGCACGCCGGCGCGAATCTTGCGGTTGGTGGCCTCGCGGTCGCCCAGATAGCCGAGCATCACCGAGGGTCCGCTGACGCAGACCTCTCCGAGTTTGCCCGCCGGCAGCGGCTGGTCGTTATCGTCGCGGATGGTGACCTGGATGTTGGGCAGCGGACGGCCCACCGAGCCGGGCGCGTTATCTTCCGCCGGGCTGAAGCTGACCACCGGCGACAGCTCCGTGGTGCCGTAGCCCTGCACCAGCGGACGATGGAAGCGCGCCTGGAAGTCCTTGGCCACCTGCTCGGGCAGGCGCTCGGCTCCGGCGATGCAAAGCCAAAGCGAGCTGGCGTCCACCGGCGTTACCTCCTTCACCAGCACGCGGTACTGCGCGGGCACGGCGATCAGGCAACTGATGCGGTGTTTCTCAATCATTTGCAGCACCTGGCGCGGAATGAACTTCTCCGGCACCACCACGCTGCCGCCGACGGTCAATGGCAGCAGGGTGCTGACCGTAAGTCCGTAGGCGTGGAAGAGCGGCAGGATGGCCAGCATCACCTGGGTGTCGTCATAGCCGGTGGCCGCAACGCAGCCTTCAATGTTGCTGAGGATGTTCTGCTCGCTGAGGGCGACGGCCTTGGGGCGGCCCGTGGTGCCGCTGGTGTACAGCAGCACGGCCACATCTCCGCCCACCGGCTGTACCGGCACCTGCGCGGGGGTGAATTCCGCGGAGGCATCGCCGATCCAGCAGGCCATTCCAACCGCGGTCAGCGCCGGGACAAACTCCTCGCCCGTAATGACCAGGTCCACGCCGGTCTCCATGCACATCAGCTTGAGCAGCGGCGGAGGCGCCAGGGTGGGCAGCACGGAGACGACCTTGCCGGCCCACAGCGCGCCCAGCAGCAAGGCGGCGAACTCCGGCCTGTTCTGGTAGAGCAGCGCCACCGTGGGACCCGAGGTGCGCTCCATAATGCGACGGGCCACGCTGGCGGCGCGGCTCTCCAGTTCGGAGTATGTGATGGCGTAGTCGGTGCCGAGGATGGCATCCCGCTCCGGATTCCGGGTAACAGCATCACGGAAGCGCTGCAAAATCGCACTGGTTGGCATGATTTGACCGCCGAAAGGGGAAATAACGAACGCTTAGCGGGGGTTAGTGTAGCACGCAGCGCGGCGGCGCAACTAGGATGGCGACGCCTGCGGCGGCATGACGCAAACCCGCTGATTCTCCGTGCCGGCCTTGACCAGGGCGCGCGCCACGCGGTTGACCCACTCCGTGGCCAAGTCCTCGGGGTCGTAGCCGCTGGACTGCGGTGCCAGCGCGATGCCGGCCGTGATCGTCACGCCGATCGGGTCCATGGCCTCACGCAGCTTTTCCACCAGCATCTCCACCTGTGCGGCGGGCGCGTGCGGCATCAGGAGGGCTACCGTGTCGCGGTCGTAGCGGAAGCTCATGGCGTCATCCTGGGCCATGCTGCGCAGGGTGCGGGTCATCTCGGAGATGGCGAACTCGTCTTCACTCTGCGAGGTCAGCATGCTTACCTGGAGCAACGCCAGGGTGCCACTGGCATCGCCGGTTTCGCTCTGCCGGCCCAATTCGCTGACCACCGCCGCCAGGTAGGCCGAACGCTTCAGCAGGCCGGTTTTCTCCTCGGCCACGCCCAGGGTGCTGACCAGCGAGCGCAACCGCGCGCCATGCACGGCCATCGCCATCTGGTCGGCCAGCGAACGCAGCAGGGCCATGTCATCGGGACTCCAGCGGCGGCGCACGCCGCACTGCTGCACAATCAGCAACCCGATGGTCTTGTCCTCGCTGATCATGGCCAGCACGGCCAGCGAGTGCACGTTCAGGCGCTCCAGCTCGGCCTTGATCGGCGCCAGGGGCTCGGCCATGTTGACGTCGGCGGCGCGGAAGACCGGCTCGGTGAGGGTGAGGCGCTGGCTGAGCGCCAGCAGGCGAACCATCGCCGTGCGCTCGCTCTTGGCCACCTCCGGCGAGCAGTATTCCACCACCATGGAGGGCGGCTTGCCCGGCGTGGCCAGCGCGGCCAGGCAGCGGCTGTACTGCCAGCGCGTGCCAATCTGGTTGACGGCCGTCACCAGCACGTTGTGCGGATCGGTCTGGCGGGCGATGAGGCGGCTGACCTCGGCGGCGCGCACCATGCTGTCGGCCATGCGATTGCGTTCCACCGTCGTTTCGGCGCGCTCCGGAACCGGCAGCCCGGCGTTCATAAACAGCTGCCGCACCCGCGGATCGCTCTCAATCTCTCCGGCAAAGCCGCGCTGGATCTGTTCGATCTGCTGCATGGCCTTGTCTTTCATGTCGTATTGCAGAAAAATTTCGGCCTGCAGGATCAGGTTCTCCAGCACCTTGGGCGCGGGATTCTCTTCGACCGTCTCGTCGGCGGCCACGGTGATTGCCTCCGGAGGCGCCACGCCCAGCCGCCGCGCCACGATCTGCAAACGCTCCTCCGGCACATGGCCGGCCAGCTTCACCATGCGCTCCTTGTGCTCGGCCTCGTAGGGATCAATGTCCACCGAGCGGTCCAGTGCGTCCAGGGCGCGGGCGTACAGCCCGCTCTCGTAATAGGCGGTAAAAAGGCGTCCGAGGATCAGCGCGTAATCCTGCTCGCGGTTGCCGCTGTTGTAAATCTCGGCCAGGTATTCGAGGAAGGGGATGCTGGTCTTGCTCAGGTTGGCCAGCTCCGCCATGTCCTGCATAAACTGGCCGCGCATGCCGGCCTTGCGGCTGTGATCCTCCAGCTTGCGCGCCAGCTCCAGCGCGCGCTCCGTGCGGTCGCGGTCCAGCAGCCCGCCGATGACCGTATGCAGGGTGCCCAGGTTGGCCTTCGGGTTGCGCTCGAACAATCCCCAGGCGTAGGGCTCGGCGTCCTCCACGCGGCCCATGGCCAGCAAGGCCATGGCATAGGGCTCGCGCGCCTCATCGGGACTGCTGGGATAGCTGGCCAGCGGGTGCAGAAGGTCCACGGCCTCGGCGGCGCGGCCATCGGCCAGCAGGGCGCGGCCCCAGCCCAGGCGGGCGGCCATGTTGTCAGGATCGTCACCGAAGGCGCGTTCGTAGACGGAGGCGGCATCCTGGCCCAGGCGTTCCAGCAGGACGGCCTGGCTCACCAGGGCCGTGGCCGCAAGCTTGGGCTCGTGCATGGCCTCGGCGATGCGCGCCTGTTCGCGGAAGTCATCCATCCGCGGGTCGAGTTCCAGGGCGTGGCTGATGCATTCGAGCGCGCGCCTGCCGTCGCCCAGGCGCTGGAACTCCTCGAAGGCCACGCGGTAGGCCTCACCGGCGTCGCGGCGGCTGGTGTTCTCGCACAGGTCGGCGTAGCGCACCACCATCTCGGGATCGAGCGCCTTGAGCCTTTGCAGCTTGCGGAAGACCAGTCCGGCCTCGCCCAGCTTTTTGCTGTCCACGGCGCTTGCAAACAGGCGGCGCAGCATGTCGCTGGCCACGCCCAACTGCCCCAGGCTCATGCTCAGGTCGGCCGTCTTGTGCAGCAGCGCTTCGTTCCTCGGCTCCAACTCGAGGGCGGAGCGGAACTCCGCCAGGGCGAGCTCCGGCTTGCCCTTGTCGAGGAGCTTCTCGGCGCGGTCAATCAATTTTGCGGCATCGGCCATAGTGAGTCAGATTGTAAGCTGCCTGAAAGAATGGCACACATCCCCGATTGAGGAATTACGCCTTCCGGCAGGTACCTAAGAGTGCACGTCCCCTTTCACGATGGGGCATTGACACTTCGCCTTTTATTCGCCAAACTACTCAAACTGCGCGACTCACCTTGGAAAGGGAAGCCATGGCATTAACAAAGCGGCAGCGTCAGATGTACGACTTCATCGCGGAGTTCGTGCAAAACAACGGCTACTCCCCCTCGTTTGAGGAAATCGGCTCGGCCATGGGCCTCAGCTCGCTGGCCACCGTCCACAAACACATTAACAACCTGGAAGCGAAAAAGTTGCTGCGCCGCGATTACAACCGCAGCCGCTCGATTGACGTCCTCCCGCTTCCGGAAGGAATTCCCGAGCGCGCCCGCCCCTCGATGGTCAGCACCCTGGAGCTGCCCCTGGTGGGCCGCATCGCCGCCGGCCGCCCCATTGAACAAGTCGAGACCCCGGAGACCATCTCGCTGAGCGACTTCACCCGCGCCCGCGACGTCTTCGTCCTCCAGGTCACCGGCGAGAGCATGCAGGACGAGCACATCATGGACGGCGACTACGTGCTGGTGGAGAAGGCCGACATCGCCCGCGAAGGCGAAATCGTCGTCGCCCTGGTGCGGGACTCGGAGACCACTCTGAAACGCATCTACCACGAGGGCAGCCAGATTCGCCTGCAACCCTCGAACGCCGCCATGGAGCCCATCATGGTTCCCGCCGACTCAGTGCGGGTGCAGGGGCGCGTGGTGGCCGTGCTGCGCAAGTATTAGGCCCGGGGCACCTCCGCGGCGTGACCGGGCCGTGACGCCCCTCTCCCTACTCGTTGGCGAGCATCTGGCGCACTCTGCGGCGCAGCACGCTGGGTGGGAAGGGCTTCTGTAAGAACTCCATCCGCCCCTCGATCTCGCCGCCCTCCAGCACGCGCGCGCCGCTGTGTCCGCTGATGAACAGTACCTTCAGCGCGGGACGCAGCATCACCAGGCGCTCGGCCAGTTCACGCCCGCTCATGCCACCCAACATCACGTCGGTCACCAGTAGGTCAAGCTGGCCCTGATGCGCGGCGCTGGCCTGCAAAGCATCGGCGGCGCTGGCGGCCTCCAGAACCCTGTACCCCTCGCGCATCAGTCCGGCCTGCAAAAGTTCGCGCAGGTCGCCTTCGTCCTCCACCAGCAGGATGGTGGCCTCGCCCCGCGAGCTGTCTTTTTCTTCTACGGAGACACCGCCGTGGACGGGGCCTGCATTCACCGGGAAATACACCTCAAAGGTCGAGCCCTGCCCCGGCTGGCTGGTCACCTTCACGAAGCCGCCACACTGCTTGACGATGCCGTAGACCGTGGCCAGTCCGAGACCGGTTCCCTTCCCCGGCTGCTTGGTGGTGAAAAAGGGTTCAAAGATATGCTGCTGAATCTCCTGGCTCATGCCGAGGCCGCTATCGCTGACGCTGAGCATGGCGTAGGCCCCGGCGCCCGCCACCGTCGAGTTTTCCAGCACGACCCCGCGGGTGCGGATGCGGAGATGGCCGCCGCGCGGCATGGCGTCGCGCGCGTTCACCGCCAGGTTCAGCACCACCTGCTCCACCTGGCTGGCGTCGGCCAGCACCGGTCCCAGCTTCGCCTCCATCTCCATGGCAAGCAGGATGTCATCGCCGAGCGAACGCCGCAGGATCATCTCCATGCCGGCCAGCACGGCGTTCAGATCAATACGCAGGCGGGCGATGGCGTGGTGACGGCTGAAGCTGAGCAGTTGACGGGTCAGTGCGGCCGCGCGATCGCTGGCCTGGGCAATCTCGCCGGCGGCGCGCAGCACTTCTTCCTCGGCCTCGGAGTGCATCTGGATGGTCTCGGCGCAGCAGCTGATGACCGTAAGCACGTTGTTGAAGTCATGGGCGATGCCTCCGGCCAGCCGCCCGATGGCCTCCATCTTCTGCGTCTGCCGCAGCTGCATCTCCAGAGCGCGCTGATCGGTGATGTCCAGTCCGGCGCAGAGCAGGGCCGGCCGGCGGTTGAATTGGATGTCGGAGACAACGTAGTCCAGCCAGCGAACCTCGCCGCCCTTGCGCAGGATGCGCGCCTCGTGGCGGCGGTCGAAATCCTGGCCGGACTGGCGCATCTCTCCCCTCTGGCGCAGCCGCGCCGTGTCTTCCGGATGAAAAAACTGCCAGACCGGATGAGCGCACAACTCCTCGCGCGTATAACCGGAGATCGCCTCGCAGATGGAGTTGGCAAACAGGATGTCCCCGTCAACACTGATGATGAGGATGGCCATGGGCACGGTCTCCACCAGGGACTGGAAGCGCGCCTCGTTTTCCTCCAGCGCCTTTTCGGCCCGCGCCCGGGTGATGAAATGGCCGAGCTGCACGCTGATGTTTTCCAGCAGCTCGCGGTGGGTGGACTCGTCCACCGGGCGGTGCGCGGCGAGAAACTCAAGTGCGCCCATGCTTCGGCCCTTGCCATCCTGAATGGGAACCGCGAGCTGCACGCCCTCAAGCATGGGACAGTCCTGCTGGCCGGCGCAGGATTCCGGCGGCTGGAAGTGTGCTTCCTCACGCAGCAGGGCCTGGCCCACCGTGCCCGGGTTCAGAATGCACTGAACGCCCGCCGTATTGCGGTTGGCACACTCGCAGAGGGGGCCGTTGTGGCTGTAGAAGCACTCCATGGCACCGGCCTCATCCTCCAGCCACAGGCGGACCACGTCCCACCCCAGAGCATCTGCCAGGGCCGGCAGCAGGCGGCGGCCCACCTCTTCGAGGGTGGAGGCGCTGGTCAGGATGCGCGCCACCTCATTGCGCATGGCGCGCAGCCGGGCGTTACGGTTGCTCTCGCTGATGTCGCGGTACATCAAGACCAGGCCGCCGCGGTAGCGGCCGCTGGCGATGTGACGGCCAAATACCTCCACCTCGATCAGCATTCCGTCGCGGCGCCGCCGCTTGGTCTCCAGGCTGTGTACTCCGCCGCGGTCGAGACGGCCAATCGCTTCGTCAACCTCGCCCTCAAGACCTTGAGGCGTCAGCACCAGCGGAGTCTTGCCGCGCAGCTCCTCCAAGGTGTACCCGAACATCTCGCGGAAGCGGCGGCTGATCTGCACAAACTTGTGCTGTGAGTTGAGCACGGCCATGCCGTCAAAGGACGAATCCAGCAAATCGTCAAAGGTGATCTCATCCGGCACGTCGAAGCGCCCCACCGGCTGCGCCAGCACCAGGCGGCGGCCGGAGGCCCGCACCTGGCTGGAGCCCAGCAGGTTGGCCGAGATGGTCCACCTCCCCAACTGATCCTTCAGCGCGGCCTGAAACTGCACCTCGGCCTCGGCCGAGCGCAGAAGCCCCAGCACGCTCTCATCCAGGGGATGGGCAAACAGGGAGGTAAATTCGACACTCGGGGAGATGGCCTCGGCGAGGCGGTTGCGCGCCTCCACCTGGAGCCGGAAAGCCTCCACAATCCAGGCGGGACCGGGCAGGGACTCGAGCATGTCTCGATCGTCGGTCACAGCCACCTGACTCCTCCCTGGAGGGCGCACTTGCTGATACGCCCGCCCGCAGAATCAAACGGCGGTTCCTGGGGCTGGCCTGTTCTGCTCCAGCGTACCGTTAATGCTTTGCGCCTGACAAGAACTATCCCCGCCGGCGGTGGAATTCGAATCCCGCCAGCCAAACGAAAACGCCCAGCATCTGCCGGGCGTTTGGGTGGCCGCACGAGCGGTCGGATTTCGATTTACGAGAGCTTGTCCAGCGCCTTCTCGATCGTCTCCCGGGGAACGTAGCCGACAATCTGCTCCTGCACCTGTCCGCCCTTGAAGACCAGCAGCGTGGGGATGCCGCGCACGTTGTAGCGCTGCGGAGTGGCCGGGTTGCGGTCCACGTCCATCTTCACCACTTTGACCTTGCTCTGGTAGGTCTTGGCGACCTCGTCCACCACGGGAGCCAGGGCGCGGCAGGGACCACACCAGGTGGCCCAGAAGTCAATCAGCACGGGCTGCACGCTTTGCAGCACCTCCTGATCAAAGTTCGCATCAGTTATTTCCAGGATTGCATCGCTCGCCATTCGTCCTCCAGTTTCGTCTACCTCACGCACGGCGGCCACCGGGCCAACCGGGCGCTAAAATCTCATCCTACACTGTCTTTGATGCGCAGGGCCATGCTTTCGACGCAAGTGGCCCGCAAAAGCGGCCGGCGGCGGTGCCCCACCCTCGCCTCGCCGGACGGCAGAAGTTACAATGTGGGCGGAGGCTCCATGCGCTATCTTATTGTCATCCTTGCCCTGGCAGGAGTGCTGGTCAGCGGCTTTGCCCTCCGCGAACACTATCGCGTCGGCGCCGCACCATGTGACATCAACTCCCGCTGGGACTGCGGCGTGGTCAACCACAGCCCCTTCGCCGAATTTCCTCCGCCGCCATTTCGCCAGCCGGAGAGCCGCGGCCTGCCCATCGCCGTCCTCGGCATCCTGGGCTATGCGGCCATCGCCCTGGCGGCCTTCTTCCGCCGCTGGTGGCTGACGCTGCTGCTGGTGACCGGAGCCGTCGGCTTCAGCGTGTACCTGACCTACGTCGAAGCCTACATCCTGGAGACCTACTGCATCTGGTGCGTCACCTCGGCCTCCATCGTCGCCATCACCGAAGTGGCCACCATCGTGGCCGTGGCGCGGCGCAAGACAATCTGATTTTGTGGAAACAGCAATTTCTGGAAACATCAAAAAGCCCCGCGGCCAATGCCGTGGGGCTTCAGCTTGATGACTAAAGTTGAATGAATGGAAATGTCATTGCGACCGAAGCGCCGCAGGCGCGCAGTGGAGTGACCTTTTGTTTTCCAACAGAAACATAGGGTGGTTCGACTCCGCGCCCAAATAACGGGCGCTGCGCTCACCATGACATTTCGTAGGTTTGAGATGTCCCTTGTTAGAGATGTCCCTTGTTAGAAATGTCCCAAGCTTGTCAGCAATCAAAAAGCCCCGCGGAGATCTCCGTGGGGCTTTCTAATTGCGTACTTCCCTGCTCTAAATCCTGAGAACCTACACCTGCGCGGTGCAGTTGGGGCAGCGCTTGGCGGCCAGAGGAATGTCCAGGGTGCATTCCGGGCAGGCCTTGGTGGTGGGCTCGGCCGGAGCTTCCGGCTTCTTCATGCGGGCCATCAACATGTTCATCGGCAGCACCACGGCAAAGTACACGGCGGCGGCAATCAGCAGGAAGCTGATGAGGGCGGAGAGAAACTTGCCCACAAACAGCGGCGTGTGATTCACCGAGAACACAACGTCATCAAAGTTCGGACGGCCCACGATGGCGCTGATGGCCTGCATCAGCACATCCTTGGTAAAGGAGGTGACCACGGCGCCGAAGGCAGCGCCGATCACCACGCCTACCGCCAAATCCATCACGTTGCCCCGCATCACAAAATCGCGAAATCCCTTGAGCATCTTTCGTCTTTCTCCTCACAGGTGATTGCCTGAGCGGGCTGGCCGCCATAGCGTTTGGAAGTCCGCCACAGGGTACATGGCAGAAGCGCGGGCTGGCAACGCTTTTGTGAAATCTCATATTCCGGGAAATCTCTACGCGGACTTGCCGGCGCTCACTCCACTGGCCCACGCCCACTGGAAGTTGTATCCGCCGAGCTGGCCGGTAACGTCCACCACCTCGCCGATGAAGTAGAGCCCCGGCACCCGGGTGGATTCCATGGTCTTGGCCGAAAGCTCGCGGGTGTCCACTCCCCCGGCGGTGACTTCGGCCTTGGCAAAGCCCTCGGTGCCGGCCGGAGTGAACTCCCACTGATGCAGCGTGCGCTCGGCCTCTTCGATGGCGGCATTGGTCCAGCGCTTGGGAGCGTGCAACTCCATCCAGCGGTCAGCCAAGCGCGTGGGCAATACCTGGCGCAGCTTTTGCAGGGCTGTGGCCGCGTCGCGCCCCGCGGGCGAGGCCAGCATGGGCAGCAGAACCTCCGCACCTGGAGCCCAATCCACGCGCAGCTTTTCGCCCGTCTGCCAGTAGGAGGAGATCTGCAAAATGGCCGGGCCGCTGAAGCCCTGATGGGTGATGAGCAGCTTGTCCTTGAAGCTCTGGCGGCCGGCGCTGACGACGACCTCGGTGGAGACACCCGTAAGATCGCAAAAGGCCTTGGCATCCTTCGGGCTGAGCACAAAGGGCACCAGCGCGGGACGGGGCTCGATGACCGTGTGGCCAAACTGTTTCGCCAGCTCGTAGCCAAAGGCCGTGGCGCCCATCTTGGGAATGGAGAGTCCTCCGGTGGCGACCACCAGCGAACGGGCACGATACTCGTCTTCGCCACATTCGGCCACAAAGTGCTCTCCGCTCTGGCGCACCGAGCGCACAGCGGAGCTCATGTTCACCCGCACCTCGGCCCGCAGGCACTCTTCTTCCAGCATGGAGAGAATGTCCTGCGCGCTGCGGTCGCAGAAGAGCTGGCCGGGAGCTTTCTCATGCCAGGCGATGCGGTGGCGATCCACCAGGCGGAGAAAATCCGCGGGCGTGTAGCGCGCCAGCGCCGACTTTGCAAAGTGCTGATTCGACGAGAGAAAGTTCGTGGCCGTGGCGTCCATGTTGGTGAAGTTGCAGCGCCCGCCGCCGGAGATGAGAATCTTCGCGCCGGCACGGTTGTTGCGCTCCAGCACGGTCACCGAGCGGCCCCGCCGTCCGGCTTCGATGGCGCACATCAGTCCGGCGGCCCCGGCACCCAGAATGAGTACATCCGAGCGGCGGATCACCCGGCACGCTCCCGCCAATTTTCGGCTAAGTCATTCATCCTGAACACCTCTAACCCGCGTAATCGCGGCATCTACGCCAGTTTCCCACGGCCTTTGCGGCCGATTGGCACTCTTCCACTGTACTCTATTGCGCCCTTCGGACCCGCCGGAGGTGAGGGAGCGCAGTATTCCAAGAATTCACAACAGTATAAGTTAATTGAATTACTTCGACATTTACTATTAACAGGTCGCGCTTGGACAGGCTAAACGGCGCGAGAGATTAGGAGCGTCCTCTTCCCATGAGAGAAGCCTTTGTTGATCCCACGCTGAGTTATTCGCGCGGAGCAGACAATCCCCCCTTGCAGGAGCTCTGCATTGGCCAGGTGCTGGACAAAATGGCCGAGCTCTATCCCAACTCTCCGGCGCTGATTCTGCGGCAGGAGAGCTTGCGCTACACCTGGCGCGAGTTGAAGGACGAGGTGGAGCGAGCGGCGCGCGGGCTGATGGCCCTGGGCTTCGCCAAGGGCGACCGCGTGGGCATTTGGGCTACGAACATCTCGCAGTGGGCGCTGATGCAGTTTGCCACGGCCAAGGTCGGCGTCATCATGGTGAACGTGAACCTGCGCTTCCGCTCGCACGAGCTGGAGTATGCGCTGAAGCAGAGCGGATGCGTCGGACTGGTGATGGAACACGAGTTCCGCGACTGCAATTACGTGGAGACGATTCAGCATCTTTGTCCGGAGCTCGATTTCTGCCAGCCGGGCGAGTTGCATTCCGTACGGCTGCCCAAGCTGCGCCAGGTGGTGTACATCGGGCAGCGGGCGCCCAGCGGCATGCTGACCTGGAGCGAGATGCTGGCCAAGGGCGACCAGCTGCCATTGAGCGAGCTGAAGGCGCGCGAGGCCACGCTGACGGCGCATGACACGATCAACATTCAATACACCAGCGGCACCACCGGTGTGCCGAAGGGCGCCGAGCTGAGCCACTTCAACGTGGTCAACAACGGGCAGTTCATCGGCGATTCGATGAAGCTGACGGAGAAGGACAAGGTCTGCATCCCGGTGCCGTTTTACCACTGCTTTGGCATGGTGCTGGGCAACATGGCCTGCCTCACGCATGGCTCGACCATGGTGATTCCCGCCGATTACTTTGACCCGCTGGCGACCATGCAGGCCGTACACGAAGAGCGCTGCACGGCCGTGTATGGCGTGCCGACGATGTTCATCGCGGAGTTCAGCCACCCCCGCTTCAAGGAGTTCGACTACAGCAGCCTGCGCACGGGCATCATGGCCGGCTCGCTGTGCCCGGTGGAGCTGATGCGGCGGGCGATCCGCGAGATGAACTGCACGGAGCTGACCATCTGCTACGGGCTGACCGAGGCTTCGCCGGTGATTACGCAATCCACCACCGAGGACAGCTTTGAGCGCAAGACGCAGACCGTGGGCCGGGCGCTGCCGCACACGGAAGTGCGCATTGTGGATTCCAAGACCGGCGAGGTTTTGCCGCACGGGCAGAACGGCGAGCTGATGACCCGCGGATACCACGTGATGAACGGCTACCACAACGATCCGGAGAACACGGCCAGGACGATTGAGCCCGACGGCTGGCTGCACACCGGCGACATTGCCGCCATGGACGCCGACGGGTACGTGGTCATCACCGGAAGGCTGAAGGAGATGATCATCCGCGGCGGAGAGAACATCTACCCGCGCGAGATCGAGGAGTTCCTCTACACCTATCCCGGCATCAAGGACGTGCAGGTGGTGGGCGTGCCCAGCGAGAAGTACGGCGAAGATGTGATGGCCTGGATTATTCCGCACGAAGGGCAACAGCTCGACGCGGAGGCCGTGCAGCGCTACTGCCGCGATAATATCGCCCGCTTCAAGGTGCCGAAGTACATCAAGTTTGTGGACAGCTTCCCGACGACGGTGACCGGCAAGGTGCAGAAGTTCGTGATGCGGCAGATGGCAACCGAGGAGTTGCACCTCGTCCACTAGGCTTCGACCAATGTGCTCTCCTTTTTGGGACGCTTCGGCGTCCCATTTTTTTGCGCGAAGGAGAAAAAGAAAAGCGGCCCGCAGTGAACGGGCCGCCGGAAACAGTTCGACGGATGCTACTGGAGAGGCGAATCCGTCGAGGTGGCCGTGGCCGAAGTGTTGTAGCGGATGACGCCCGTGGCATCGCTGTAGAAGCGCCGCACGCCGGTCTGGTTCACGGTGATGGGCGTGGCCGTAAGGTTGTAGTACCAGGGCGGAAGCCCGGTAGCGGCCAGGTTGAAGGAGTAGCCGCTCTTGCTGCAGGGCTGCGTCGTGCATCCCAGGACGTTATCCAGCAGCACGGCGTTGCTGGAGGTGGCACTGGTGTTGCCTGCCGTAGAGCCCGGTCCCAGGGCGCCGAGCGTTGACGCATAGCCGGTGGCCGGATAGGTGGAGGCGTAGGTGACCTGCGCGGTGTTGATGGTGCGCATCGAACCGACGGCGCTGGCCTCGTTGGCCGCAATCCTGGAACGCAGCAGGTTGGGAATGGCGATGGCGGCGATGATGAGAATGATGGCCACCACGATCAACAACTCGATCAGCGAAAAACCCTTCGCACGAGACATGAACTAAACCCCTTTAAGACTTCCCTCACGGAAGCCAGATCTTCCACACGCCACAGGTGTCACAGAACGACGGAAAGTTCGAATCGCGAAGACTTCGGATTCGCAAGCCTATCTTTCGGACAGGAACCATCCACGGCGACATAGTAGCCCGAGAGGCTCACCGGGTAATACTGGAATCTCGCGATGGCGAACCCAGTTCATTACTTTGGTGGGTACCGGGACGACGTGTACTGACAAAATCTGTCATTTCATAACACTAATGTGCTTGTTTCTAGATAACTTCGCCCAGGTTGAGCCGGACTTACCGCCATAGCGAGGCTGTGCAATGGGGCTCCCAGATGGCAGCCGGGTACAATCCTCAGCATGAACGGTGCGAGTGATGGGGTGGCTATCAACGTTACGCGCGAGCCTGCAATCTTTCGTCGCATGCCGCTGGCCGGCATGGTGCTGAGCGAAACGGCCATCACCATCAGCGTGGAGATGCTGGCGCGGCAGGCGCATCTCTCGCTGGCGACGATCCTGGTAGAACGCTCGCTGCTGGCGCTCGTGCTGCTCGGGCTCGTCCTGCGTCCGCGCGGTGGGGAGTGGCGGCCACGGGCTCCGCGATTGGCCCTGGTGAGGCTTGTGACCGGCGGCCTGACCTTTGTGGGCTGGTTCGGCGCCATCGCCCAGTTGAGCGGGCGGGTGACGCAGCCGGTGCTGCTGCTGGACGCCTTGCTGCTGGCCTATGTGCGCGGCGAGCGGCGCCCCTACGAGCGGCGCACGCTGGCCCTGCTGGCCGCGGCGTTGTTGCTGTTTGCCGCCGAGGCCGTGCGCGAGCCGGGCACGGTGCTGAACGCCGGGCGGGGAATCTGTTTTCTGCTGCTGGCATTGGGATCGCGGGCGGCCACCTACAAGGTATGGGAGCGGGCCCAGAAGCAGGACGAACACCTGCTGTGGCTGATCGCTCCGGCCCTGGTGGGCGCGGTGATGGCCGGCGCGGGCATGGCAGCCTTTACGCACACTCCGATCGCCTGGCTGAGCGGACCGCTGTGGGCGGCGATGCTGGCGGCAGCCGCCGTCGGACTGGCGGGATATTTCTACATGAACCAGGTGATGCGCGGGCTAGGTGCGTTTTATACGCGCGTGGTGGAGCTGTGGCAGGTTCCGCTGCTGTGGCTGGCGCACCTTTTGACCAGCCCGGCGACCGTGGATGCCACGCAGGGCGCGCTGGGAACGCTGGTGGCCGTGGCCTCGGCCTGGGCATATGTGAGGCACCGGCGCGGAGTGCGGCCTCCGGTATAAGGCGCGGCGACATCAAAAAATAGCTGAAAGGAAAAGCCGCAGGAGGCGAACTCCTACGGCCGTCTGTTATCTACGGGCATCAGTTGGCCAGGTTTTGCTCAAAGTGCCAGAGGATGCGGTGGAAGAGGTGCGTGCGCGCCTGCGGGCCGGCGATGCCGTGCGTCTTGCCGGGATAGAGTTGCAGGTCGAACGGACGTCCGGCGTTGACCATGGCGTTGATGAACTGGATGGAGTTCTGCATGTGCACGTTGTCGTCACTGGTGCCGTGCACGAGGAGAAGCCTGCCGATGAGGCGCGGCGCGGCGTTGACCACGCTGGTGGCCTGGTACTCGCCTTCGTTCTCCCTGGGCAGGCCCATGTAGCGCTCGGTGTAAGTCGAGTCGTAGAGATGCCAGTCAGTGACCGGGGCGACGCTGACGCCGGCCTTGAAGCGCGAGCTGTGCGTCATGGCATAGCCGGTCATAAAGCCTCCGTAGCTCCAACCCCAGAAGCCGACGCGGGTCTCATCGAGCTGCGGGAAGCGCGCGAGCACCTGATCGAGGGCGGCAAGCTGGTCGGCCAGTTCAACCTCTCCCAGATGCTTTGCCGTGGCGATGGCGAAGGCGCGTCCGCGATTGCCCATGCCGCGGTTATCCACCTTGAGAACCGCAAAGCCGCGATGCGCGAGCACCTGGTCGAAGCCGTCCATGGCGCGCGAACTATCACGCACCTCCTGCACATGCGGACCACCATAGGGGTTCAGGATGAGGGGAACCTTGCCGTTCTTCTCCGTTGCTGCGCCGGCGGGCGGCAGCAACAGCACGCCGTGCAGAAGGGTGCCGTCGGCGGCCTTGAAGTCCACAAACTGCGGCGCCAGGGCGTCGAAGTCGTCCCATGCGTGCGAGGTCCACAGCTCGTGGCATGGGCCCGCGGTGGCGCAGAGCGACATGCGCGGCGCCGTGGTGAGCGCGCTGTAGGTGTCCACGTAATGGGTTGTGTCTTCACTGAGGACGACCGAGTGCGTACCGGCCTGGTGGGTGACGGCCTCCGCAGTACCGCCCGCCAGCGGGACGCGGAAGAGCTGCTCGGTGCGGTCGTCGCCCATGTTCGCCGTAAAGTACACGGCGCGCTGCGCCTCGTCGAGGCCGGAGATCGTGCCCACCTCGTAAGCTCCGGCTTCGAGCTGGCGTTCGAGTTTGGCATCCTCGGCGAGCGCGGTGGCCGCCTGGAAGCTGTATAGATAGAGATGTGTGAATCCGTCGCGCCAGCTCAGCCAGAGGAACTCGTCGCTGCCATCCAGAAAACGCACGCCCTGGTGCAGGTTGCGGCCCATCGGGTCATGCAGCTCAATGTAGGCCGAGTCGGTTTCGTGCAGCACGCGGCGGCTGCGCCCGCTCTGCGCGTCAATCAGGTAGAGGTCCTGCTGGTTCTGCGCGCGGTTGAGCACCATGGCCCAGGCCAGGCCGGCGCGCACCCATCCGAAGCGCGGAATGTAGTCGCCTTCGGCGAGCGGCAGAGCGATCTGGCGCGTATGGCCCTTGATGGTGGTCAGCAACAGATGCACCCGCGGGTTGGGATCGCCGGCCTTGGGATAGCGCTCCTGATCGGTCTCCGGGTGGGTGGGAATCCAGTTGACGATGGGGTACTGCGGCACGGGCGACTCATCGGTCTGGAGGTAGAGCAGGGCACGGCTGTCCGGCGACCAGAAGTAGTTGGAGCGCACGTCGAGCTCTTCGCTGTACAGCCAGTCCACTTCGCCGTTGAGCGTGGTGGCGCTGCCGCCGTGGGTGAGGCGCGACTCCCTGGACTCGCCGGCTCTCTCCGCAGCCAGCGGACGCACGTAAATGTCATGTCCGCGCAGATAGCTGAGGTAGCTTCCATCGGGAGAGAACTTGGGATCGCTCGACGGCTCTTCCGAGCGGGTAAGCTGGCGCCCTTTGGCCGAGGCCAGATCGTAGAGCCAGAGCTGGCCGAGGGCGTCAAAGAGCAGGGCCTTGGAATCCGGCGCCCAAAGGTAATCGGCCACGCCGAAGCGGGCACGGTTCTCGCGCTGGCGGTCGTCCTTGAGCTTGCTGGTGGAGGGCACGAGCGACGCCAGCTTCTCGGCCGGAATCAGCGTGGCGCTCTCTCCGGTGGCGGCGTCAAAGTAGGCGAGCGACTCCTGTCCGCCTTTTTCGCCGGGCTGGATGTAGCTGAGGCGCTTGCCGTCGGGGCTCCACTGCAGCCCGCTGGGCGGGCGCGAGCCCGGTGCGGGCGCGGCGTAAAGGGCCTCAATGGTGTAGGACCGCTTTGGCACGGGCGCGGAGGCCGACAGCGCGGCCTGCGCAAAGGCCGTGCCCTGCGAGAGAACGAAGACACTCACGAGCGCCAACGGCGCGGCAAACAGACAACGATCGTTCAACAATGCATCCTCCACCGGATTCGTGCGTTTTGAGCAAATTACATGGCGCGGAGCAGCCTTGGCAAGGCGCGGAGCCACCTTCGGCCGCGGGGCCAGCGACGCGTGGCCGGGTGGGGCCGGCGGCCTTCGCCGCGGGCCGCAGCGGCGGTGCGTGATAAAATTTATATTTCACGGCATAAAAGCGCACAGCGCAAAGGCGGATGACGCATGGCAACAGAGCTGGATAGGCTGGTGGAGTTGCAGTCCCTGGACCAGGAACTTACGCGGCACAACGCACTGCTTGCCGAACTGCCGAAGAAACTGGCGAAGATTGATGCGCAACTGGCCACGGCCCGCAAGCGCGTGGAAGACGCCAAGGCAGCCATCAAGGCCACCGAGACCGGCAAACGCCTGCACGAGCAGGAGATCCAGACGCTGAACGACAAGATCACCAAGTTCCGCGGCCAGTCCTCCAGCATCAAGAACAACGAACAGTACAAGGCCCTGCTCAGCGAGATTGCGCAGGCCGAGGCCGAGATTGCCAAGCACGAGGAGAAGATCCTCGAGGTCATGATGGGCTCCGATGGCCTGGCCGAAGCGCTGAAACAGGCCGAAGCGGCGCTGAAGAGCGAGAGCGTGGAGATTGAGGCGCAGAAGAAGGCCACCGAGGCGGAAGCCGAGGGCGAGCGCACGGCGGCCAAGGCAGCCGAGGCCCAGGCGGCCAAGCTGCGCGTGGGTGTGGACGAGACTCTGCTGGACACCTACGACCGCCTGCGGCGCTCCCGCGGCACGGCCGTGGCCGAGGTCATTGGGCAGCGCTGTTCGGCCTGCCAGGTGATGGCGCGTCCCCAGGCCTACGCCCGGGTGAAGGCTCGCGAAGAGGTGGTGCATTGCGACAGTTGCGGACGCATGCTGCACTACATTCCGGAGCACAACGTGCAGAAGGCGTCGTCCAGCAGCACCGGTATTTCTCACCAGGCGGAGCGCGAGTGGCTGTTTGTGCCGTCGCTCGGCACCTCGGGCGCCTTCGTGGTGTTCATCAACCACAAGGGAACGGCCACCATGAAGGCCTATGACGCCGTGACCGGAGCGGCCATTGCAAAGCGCGTGGAGAAGAATTCGCTGTGCCGGCAGATCTTCGCCGACGAGATGCGCGACGCGCGCAACCTTTTTGTGGACGACGCCACGCTGGAAGACACTCACAAGGAGCAGTTGCCGCTCGAGGTGCTGCAGGACCTGCAACACCAGTTGCCGAAGCCGTAACCGAATCGCCCGACGGGCAACATTCCGTTCTCATCCATGAAAGCCCGCAAGCCCAACAAGCCGGCCGCCCCAAAACCCAGCGCACGCGCCGTGGTGAACCCTCATGGCATCAACCGCCTGCGCGCGGGGCATCCGTGGATCTTCCGCTCCGACCTGGAGCGCGTCGAACTGGCCGAGCCGGGCGGAGTGGTGCGCGTGGAAGACCAGAAGGGCAAGGTGTGGGGCGCGGCCCTGTACGGCTCGACCTCGCAGATTGCGCTGCGCATGATCTCCTCGAGCGCGGTGGAAGAAGACAAGTATCCTGACCTGCTGCGCTACCGCATCCGGCAGGCCATCGCCTATCGCCAGCGCGTGGTGGAAGAGTCCGACGCCTTCCGCGTGCTCTTCAGCGAGGCCGATCTGGTTCCCGGCGTCATCGTGGACAAGTACAACGACCTGCTCAGCGTGCAGGTGCTCTCCGAGGCGATGGACCGCGAGTTGGCGCGCACAATCCTGGTGGAAGAACTCCTCGCCGCCTACGCGCCGCAGACGATTCTGGAGCGGGTGGACGAGCGCATCCGCGAGCTGGAAGGATTGTCCCCGCGCGCGGATCAGGCGATCTACACACGCACGAAGAAAGCGAAGTTCGAGACCGACTTCCACCTCAACGGGCTCACCTTTCACTACGACGGCCGCGCCGGGCAAAAGACGGGAGCCTTCCTGGACCAGCGCGAAAACTACCGGGCCGCCGAGCGCCATGCCCGCGGAAAAGCTCTTGAGATTTGCACCTACCAGGGTGGCTTTGCATTGCACTTGAACCGCCGGTGCGAGCAGGTGACGGCCGTGGACATCTCCGCCGAAGCGCTGGCGGTGGCGGAACAGAACCGCGTCGCCAACGGACAGAAAGCAATCGAGTGGGTGGAGGCCGACGCCTTTGCCCTGCTGCGCCAATACGCCGAGGCCGAGAAGCGCTACGAAACCATCGTGCTCGACCCTCCGGCCTTTGCCAAAAGCCGGCGCACCGCCGAGGATGCCCTGCGCGGATACAAGGAGATGAACCTGCGGGCCTTGAAGATGCTGCGCAACGGTGGCGTGCTGGTGACCTGCTCATGCAGCTTCCACGTCAGCGAGGCCGATTTTGTGCAGATGCTGCAGGCGGCGGCCTTCGATGCGCGGCGCAACCTGCACATTATCGAGAAGCGAGCCCAGGCCGTGGACCATCCCGTGCTGCTGAACGTGCCGGAGACGCACTACCTGAAGTGCCTGGTCTGCTCGGTATTCTAGCCTGAAATTACGCGCCGTCAGCGTCTGCCGCTGATTCCACTTGCGGCCGGAGAATAGACCAGGCTCCCAGGAAAAAAATTGCCAGCAGGATCAACGTCTCTCCTGGAAAAGAGAACGGGCCGGTGATGGCGATGACGTTGGGAATCAGCAAGCAGGTTGCGGCAATCAGAAACGGCAGCCCCAGATAGAACGGCGTGGCCGAGCCTGCCGCTTCCTGCTCCGGCCGCTGACGCAAGACGTGGCGCACGGCAACCAGCAACATGGGAACGGAGATGGCGGCCAGGTCATATCTCATGACGCGCGGCCCCAGCAGAAAAGTGCCGATCAGGGCGACGGGGACCCACGCCTCCGGCGGAATTTTACATCTCCGAGCCCGCAAGGCAATCACCAGAAGAAAGACTCCCAGCGCCGCCGCGAAGACCGCGTGAAAGATGGCGGAGGCCTGATACGGAGAGCTTCCGCTGCTCAGCAGAGCCTTGCCGACGATGCCCGCCGGGCCATAGCCGAACTCGCGCTTCCAATCGAGCATGAGCTGGATGCCAGTGACGTATTCGCGAAACAGGTTGGGCCACAACCGCGCCTGGATGGCAAAGGCCACTACCCCGGCGCAAGCAGTCATCGCCGATGGAATCCACTGCCGGCGGTTCAACAAGACCGGAAACGCGAGCAGCGCGAGAAATGGCAGCTTGCACAGGGATGCGATCAGGACGGCCAGGTAATACCAGGTCCAATGATCGCGCTTCCAGCCCGGAACCGCAGCGGCGAGGATCAGTCCATAAAAGATGAAGGCCACGTTGCCACTGAGCACCACATCGTCAATGACCAGGCCTGGAAAAAAGATGATGGCCGGCAGAACCAACGCCAGCCAGCGACGCTCCTGCCTGGTTGCCATCTGGTATCCGGCCCAGAGTTCCAGAAGCACCCCGAGGGCAACGACGATGCCATACAGAAGTCCGAGCACCCAGTCCGGGAATCCTTGCACCGCGCGCAGAAAGATGAGAGTCAGCGGAGGGTAATGATAGGTAAGGGGAAGATCCTCGGCCGCGCCCGGAACGTAATGCTTTTGAAATGCCGCGATCTCGGCGTTTCCCCGGGCATAAGGGTCAATGCTCTGGCGAAGATCGTGAATGGTCACCTGGTAATAGCGGCAATCCCATCCCGGATGGCTGGTGTAGGCCATCACGCTGAGTCCAAGCGCCGCGCCCACCCAGAAGCAGATAATCAGCGCGGTGCGGGAAGGCCATTGAAGCTGGCGGATCGCTGGGGAATAGACCTCGGCTGTCGTCAACTCGGGCAAAATATTCTCCATGAGGGGGAAGACTCTACCATATAGACAATTCAACCCGGGGGCAAGAACGCGCCCACAATTCATCAAGGTGAGAACATGGACGGTTCCGTCCGGGGAGCACACCGCTGGATTGGAGGGATCCGCACGCGGCTCCGGCGCGGTGTCTTTCCTCTCTTTGTTACCGTCACTTGGCCCGGGCTTGAGTGGCCGTTCGGGCTAAACGGAGGCGGCGATGGCGGCTCAGGGCTTCGGCGCCGCAGAAGGCGCCTTTGCTGGGGTGGCCGCCACGTCGGCAGATTGTGGCACAACGGCGGAGGGTACGGGTGCGGACGGTACGGGTGCGGACGGCACGGCCACGGACTTGCCGGTATCGCGGGTGCCGTCGGGCCGCTCGTCGCGGCGCGCGGACAAATCCTTCCTCTGCGGTAATTCCAGGGTGTGAACCACCGATGGGTCATCGCGCAGCCTGAGGTAGAGCTGGCGCCCGCGCGGACGCGGAACGGGTACCGTAGCGCTGAGCGCACTTTCGCTGATGGTGACCGCGTGCTGGAAGTCGGCGTCGGCGGCAATGGACTCGATGAGGAAGAGGTTGCCGCCGCTCAACAGGCAGGGCTCCTCGCGCGCCGCGGGGCAGCGCACATCGGTGATCTCCGGCAGACGGACGAGCGTAACCAGCGGCAGCCAGTCTCCGGCGTAACCCTCCGGCGAGACCGGGCGGAAGCGCATGGCACCGAAGGCCGAGGCACCGGAGCGGCGCGTCAGCTCGAGCGTGGCCATCAGCGTGTGCTGGTTCTGGCGAATCAGGCCGCCGTTTTCCAGCGTCAGCTCGGAGTGGTAGAAACCGTCCACGCTGGCAACTTCAATCTTCTCCGCCGGAGCGAAGACCGCCGGCACATCGCTGCGCAGGCGGAAGTGCAGACGGCCATCCACGGGCAGGTCTTCCTCCCCGCCCAGATGAATGAGCGAGGCGGCCGGCTCGACGGCCTTGCCCAGCAGGGTGACCCGTGGGCGTGGCGGCAGCAGAACGATCTTGACCTCCAGCTTTCTTCCGTCCAGCAGCAGCGCCGTGGCCGATGCGGGCGCGTCCTTTGTAGCGTGCGGAGCACTCCCGGCCAGCATGGCCAGCGGCTCATGGGCGAGTGCGGCGGTGGTGGCAGCGGTGCTCGATTCCGCTGGCTTGAAGCTGACGCCGAAGGCCTCCATGGACTGCACGCGATCGAGACAGCTTCCCTTCAGAAGGCCCTGCGCGTCGCCGGTGTGCAGGTCGAACTCATCAAGGCGGCATGCCTCCTCGTAAATACGCAGCGGCACCTCGGCCGCCTGGGTGAGGCCAAACTGTTTCACCACCAGCGCGCTGTCTCCGGCGGGAGCCTTGGCCAGCGGCAGGTGAATCTCAATCTGCCCGTCCTTCGGCTTCCATTCGGCCTTCAGCGCCTCGCCGGAGCTGGGACGGAAGGTGATCTGCTCGACGCAGACGGCGTTGGGCGAGTGCAGGCGCAGGGTGCGATCGCTGCCCGCCACCGGCCCGCTGCGGTCTTCGTCGGAGAGCTTCCAGGTCACGCCGCCATCGGAGCGCTGCAATTTGTAGGTGGGCCCGGTAAAGGGATCAAAGCCCCATTCGCCATGCAGCGTCGCCTCAAATTCGAGGGGCAGCCACTCCAGGGCCGGAACTTTTTCCGCCGGCACAAAGCCGCCGAGCAGCGCGTTGGCCGTCACGGGAAGGTTGGCCACGTGGCCGTCCTTCGCTTCCACGTGCAGCACAAGATGGTGTGCCAGCTCACCGCTAAAGACCAGCGGCGCGCCATCCGCCGAAAGCACCAGTTGCGGATTCTGGGCGCAGCGCAAGTCGTTTGGGAGCACGGCACGCAACTGCGGCAGCACTGGAGGCTGCACCACCGGAAGTCCGATGACGATGACCGACTGCGGCTTGTGGAAGCTGGGCGGAGTGTTGAGGCGCAGGTGCAGTTCGTTGCCCTGCGGCAGGGCCAGGGAGCTGATGTACTGATACTTGGCGGTGTGCAGGTTCTCCATCATCTTTGCCAGGTCCACCACCACGCCGACATAGGGACTGTAGGCGCCGCCGCCAGCGGCCTTGGTCGTGGTGATGGCGCCCAACAGGTCACTGCCGCCGCTCTGCGTAATGACGCTGACCATGGACTGGCCGTGTCCGTCGTCCAGCACAAGCTGATCGCTGTTCTGCATCAGGCAGCTGGCCTGCTGCTGCAAGGGCTTGCTGAAGCAGGATTCGTCCACCTTGATGCTGAGGCTGCGCGCCAGCATCAGGGCGTGGTCGTGCAGGGTCTTGGGATCCTGCTCGCCGGATTCACGGATGGAGGCCAGGTACTTTTCCAGCCGGGCGCGGTTCAGGCTGAGCAGTTCCAGATCCTGGGCGGCGCGGACAAAGGCTCCGGGCTTGCCCTGCACGGCCGAGCGCAGCGTGGCAAAGTCTCCTCCGGTGCGGGGCGCAAGAAAGATGAGCGCCTGCTGTGCGCCGTTGGGAACCGTGATGGTGCTGCCTTCCTCGTGAACCTGGTGCTCCCAGGTATCGGCGCGGAAAAACCAGTTCTCCGGCGGTGGATTGGTGGCGCCGCGAAGAAACGCCACCACCATCATGTAGGGCGCCTTCTGGTCGTCGGGCAGCGCGGGATGAATCCAGATGCGGTCGCCCTCGCGCAGGTTGGGAACCTCGGCAATGGGCAGGGTTCTGCCGTCGCGGGTGACGCGCACCTCCACTCGAGGCCCCACCAGGTCAAAAGCCGCCGCGTCTCCGGCCAGCATAGACGCGGGCAGCAACAACAACAGGACTCCAGCCAAACATCTTGCCAGCCCCACGGCCAGCCTGCTCCACCGTTTCATATCTCCATGATAAGCCGCGGCTGGGGTTTGTCACCCTCAGGGAACAGAATGAGGAAACGGGAAAAGCACTCCGCGCGAGCCTGGCAGGGGCTGATGGGCCAGACATCGCGGCAGCCGAGCCGTAGCGGCCGCCTGACGAGTTGGCCTCGCTGGCCCGCTGTGCGATACTGGAATTGCCCACCACCCCAAAGGCCGGGATGGCGGAACTGGCAGACGCAGCGGACTCAAAATCCGCCGATCGCAAGGTCATGGGGGTTCGATTCCCCCTCCCGGCACCATGAAATCAATAAGTTACAGGCCACGTAGTCCATCTATAGTCCAACCGCTGAACCTGCTGCGGCAAGCCCGCCGCCCTGTTGAACTATTCCTTCGCGCAGTTCAGTCGGCCGGATGCGCCTACTGTCCCTGGTGGACTAGAAACCACACTGCCGTGTGACGATCCCGGGTACCGACGACGCCGCTGGGCGACTCTCTAACACTTGAAGATACCCATACTTGGCGAGCCTTTCGCAACAGCGTATGCGCCTGACGGCTCCTTGCTTACACATTCACCTATTGGCTACAACGAAAGTGAAGTACAATTCGAGTCCTCATTTCAGAGCAGCTATTTGCAATTGTCTCGGGCAGGCGGTGGCAGTTCCCGGCGCAAACACGGGAGAGATACTGCTGGCGGTGCGGAGGTAGGAGCATGCGACTGGCAAATGCCCGGAACTCTATTGATAAGGTTGTCTTTCTATGAACCGAGAAAAAGCCATTGCCGAACTCAAGGTGATTGACGACTTACGAGCGCGAAATAGTGTTGCCCTCGCGGAAAGCCGGTTAGTCCAGCTGATCGAGAGTATGAGCCTCGATTTGGCGAAGTCTTTATCCTCGGACGTGTCGCGGATTGCTCAACATTTTCTACCAAAGCGACAGAAGAATATCCAAGCTCGATTGTCTGCCAGACTGGGAAAGCCGCCCGAGGCATCCCCCCGCCACCACATAAGCCCGCAAGCGCGTGCTTTAGCCATTTCCACCGTCAGGCAGGAATTGCGTGATGGTTTCACTGTCCTTAGTGACAAGCACATTTTTCAGTGGTCGACTTTCTACCATGATTTCATCTCAAAGGTCTTTTCAGAGATTCTCAACTCTGAACACGAAGCGGATGTGCTGGGCGAGATATGCACCGTCCTGCGAGACGAGTTTTCGCGTCACTCAGTGGAGATCTTCACGAAGGGCTATGAGTACAACGCAAAGTCAGGGCGTGATGCACTGACGAAGTCTCTCAGCGGGCTACAGCGGTTCCTTGAGCTACCGATCGACCTTTATTCAAGCCAGGCTGCTCGTGCGCGATCTGGACCTAAAACAATAACACTCCGCAGCCAAACATCGGCAATGATCTCTGGCATTCTCTTGGGGTACGCTAGGGCAACTTTTGGTACGAGTAAAGAAAAAGACTCCGGAAGCGCTATTCTTCCGAGGTTTCCGCGGGCATGGGCTCACTACATGAGCTTCATGACGTCGGTCGATCTCACACAAGTCGTGATGAGTCTCGAAGCGGGCTTCCTACGGGAGGGAATACTCAGAAACGTTGTGCCTGCGGTACGTGCACTTGACAAGCTTGCGGGTGCTCCCACCGATGAGAGTTTTACTATTCCACGACTTGGGCAATTCACTTGGGAGCATCGTCGCTTGGAAATATCGCTTGCTCCGCCTGTGTTAGCGACCAACGAAGATTCAATCGAGCTGCAATGTTATATTGACTCATCATTTGCAGACCGACGGTCACTGGAAGAAGCAGCCAACCGCGGCGTCAGCGTGATTGTCGCCTCAATAAGGGCTGACCTGCTGGATTGGGCCACATCCCACGATCTTCTTCGGACAGCAATAGTGAATACCAGCTCAGAGATAGACTCAGAGCCCCCCGACGAAAGAATCTTACGACTGCTTGAGTTTTCGCTTGCGAGTGAGGGCAGTTCCGCAGGAGCAGCCGCACCACTCACCTTCAACTTCGCAAAGAGGTTTCCGCTCCAAAATCCATTTCTGGGCAAGTACTTTCATATTTATCGCACAAGTGTGCGTCGCCTGTTACAGAACTTTGAAAACCGCAATGGAGTTCGACTCTGGTGTAGTGTCAGGCGAAGCGGCAAAACGACTGCGTGCTCAGAGCTTGAGTCGACCACAGGTACTTCTATAGTTGTGAGCCAGACGTGCGAAAGAACCGCACAGTCCTCGAATTCAGATTTGTTCTATATGCGGTTCGCCGAAGCATTGGATTCGGGGAGACCACTCTCTCCAACTTTCGTGGAGAGAACAATCGCAGAGTGCTCGGAAGCGAAGTCTGTTGAGTCGCAACGGTTTGTCTTCGTGCTTGATGAGTACGAAACGCTGTTTGAAAGAATGAATCTGGCAATCAGGCGGGATCGAGAGCTTCGCTACACCATCGTGCAACCTTTGCTCAACCAGTTTGTCATATTCGCCAGGGAGAACTTGGTAGTGTTCGTTGGGCAGAGACCTGATGCTCACTTCATTATCATGGATCAGAACCAGCTCTCGCCGTATGTCCAGCAGGATCCGTTTCCTTTATTCGAGCACGAAGAGGTCGGCGGAGAATTTCGAGAGTTGGTGCGCAGAGTATTGACTGAGCGATCCGGGGTCGACAATGATTTTCTGCGGGCAGTGCATCAAGAAACATCTGGACATCCATTCCTCACAGTAAACTTTCTCGTCACCTTCGTAGACTGGCTGATAAGTGATCGCCGAAGTGCAACGAACCTGCAGTTCGGCGCGGACGACTTTGCTTCGTTTGCTGAGGTTGGACTAAAGCCCGAGCTCTTGAGTACCTCGTCGGAATATATGTTCTTCCGTCAGATTGTTGGGCAGGCCCTGTCAGACCCCCGCGAGAACCCATGGCTTTACGCGGTGTATACCTGCCTTCGATATCTGGGGAATTCTAGTAGCAGTTCTATGATGATCCGACGAAGCGAATTCGCGGATTATGTCAGTAGAACGGTTACTCCTGTGACGAACTTCACACCAGAGGAGCTCCTGAGTACCGCTGGCCAAGCGAACTTCCTTTCCTTTACAAATGACACCGTCGGCCCTCGTATTCCCCTCTTGGCTAGGATAGCTGCTGTATCGCGGCCTGCCATCAAGTTCTAATCAATAGCAAGAGGCATTTTTTATGATTACTCCGAAACAGCTTTTGGAAGCAGTTCAGCACAAGATGGAGCGCCTTACGATGCCCGGCCTGTCGGTCTTCTGGTTTCATGTGGCCTCGAACAGGACAACATTTAGGGAGGAGCTCCTGAAGCTCTGCCCACAGAACCCAGGAATAGTTCCTCTAGTGATACGCGAGAGGGGTTTCGACAATTCCAATGCGATACTGTCTGACTTGGCGCTGCTTCTCGAGGGTAATCGCTCTGAGTTCGAGCGGGTCACCCGCGGCTCCTCGCTCGCAGTAATTCTGCTCGGGGCCGAGCCGTTGCGTGTGGCGCAGCATTCTTCGCCAATGGTCTTGCCCGAATGGTTTCCGACCGGCGGAGGTTGCACATCTCACGTCCTCATCGAGGACGTGACATTTACTGCGGATGGGCCGATCAACAGTACTGCGGAGCAGGTTGCATTGATGTGCGCATGGTTGTGGAGTTTAGAGCGTATTTTGTGCGAACGACTGGAACAAGTCCACAGATCAGATCACAACAAAACCAATGCGCTACTTTCCTATCTTAGAGCGTCGGACGGAAAGATCGCGATCGAGAGCATAATCGCGTCGTCGGAAGAATATCGCATGCGATGCAAAGAACCAGCGGCTTTTCGCCCTGGACTGAAAACGAAGGAGTGCTTTGTGGCGTGGCTTTTCGCTCTCGTCGGAGCATCTTCGCCCGCTGAATTATCAAGAAAGTGTTCGGCAGTTGCTTCCGCATTGGGTCTGAGTGAGGCAGAGGAAATTCCGCACGAATCACTTTTCGCGGTTATGTTCAGGCCCACTCAGCAGGATATGGGCACAGCTCGAACAGCGCGCAACTTGGTTCTCACGCTGTATGCCGTCTATCAGCTGATGAATGCGGTTGCCCACGCGGGAGAGTACGGGCGTTATCCAATCAACCTGATAAGGAGCTTTACCTATGACCTTCAGGTCACCCTCTCCGAGCTCGTTGATTACCTTGAAACGCTAAGTGCAAGGCGAGCCACTGTCGCCAGTCCGTCCCTGATATGAGAAACGCTGGACAGGAAATGGGGTGGGCAATTCAGGTGTGACGAAGGGCGACGGACTCAAGCATGGCTCCTCATTCCTCTGGTGGGGTTAGCTGACCTCTTCCCACCCCACTGTTGTTTCAGAGTTGGCCGGCTACGCCCTTGAGCATATTGACTACAGTCCCGTGCGCCTTCCGCTGTTCCGTCGGCACTGTACGGCCGTATATGTTCATCGTGGTCGTCACGCTCGCGTGCCTCATGAGGTCCTTCTGAACTCCCACCGGTGCGCCGGCCTGATCCAGCCATGTACGGTAGCTATGACGCAAGTCGTGCCAGCCCACCGGCCCAACTCCGGCCCGCACTCCAGCCGGCGAGAGTACCTGATTCTGAGCAGACCAGCCGTGGTACGGCTTCCGGCCGAGCATGAAGGGACTGGCAAAGATCCAATCCGTAGGCGCCGTGAATTCCGACTGCTTCCGCCAACGCTCCAATACATCCAGCAGCATTTGGTCGATAGGAAGTACAGCCTTCGATGCCGGCGTCTTGGTCTCGTCCTCAATCCCGCTGACAACAGCACGACGAAGGGTGATCGTCAGCTTCTCGGCATCGATGTCCTGCCATTGGAGGCCTTCGATTTCCGAGCAGCGTAGCCCCAGCGAACCCGCGAGGATAGCCATCGTACGGTAAGGTTCGCGCAGCTCTGCCAGAAGCTTAACGAAGTCGTCGAGGGACAACACACGGGGCTCCTTCTTCCTTTTGCTGGCGCCTTCAATGCGGACCAACTCCAAAGGATTGCGCCCTACAGGGATTGCACGAATAAGCATGGCGTAGTCGATGAGTATGGAAAGGAGTCCGCGAAGATGTACCTTGGATTTCGGCGATCCCTTAAACTCCTTGAGCCACTGATCGACTTCGTATGCAGAATCAACCATCACAGCTACGGGTACGTTTCCCCACCGGGGGATGATGTGGTTTCTAAGCTTGCTGGCGTAACCGCGCGCTGTTGATTTTCGCGCTGGCATTCGCTCCGCTTGGTATTTCTTAATCAGTTCGCTCATAAGCATTCCCCTCTGCTCTGCCTGGTTGGACTCACCATTCACTTGAGCACGTACTCTGTCGGTAGCACGCTTGAGTTTGGCGGCTGTGGATAGCTCTTCGACCGTCCCTATCAGAACGGACCGGCGCCTCTGGTCCGCATCTCGATAGCGGAAATAGTATTTTCCAGTCTTGGCATGAAGCTCAACGGTGCCACGCTGATATCGCACCCGATCAGTTGACATACTGCTTCTCCTGAGTCGTGTGCGTTCGGTTCGCTTCCATCATTCTCCGGAGGTGTTCATCCAGGGCGGACTTTAGGAATAGCCAGGTTTTGCGTTGTGTGCCTCGGCCGAGAGGGATACCGGGAATGACACCATTCCGAGCCCAGTCCATGAGTGTGCGGTATTTTGTGCGAAGGTAATGGGCAGCCTCGTGGCTGTCCATGTATATAACGGATCCGGTTGAAGAGGAGTCGGCTGGCACACTGCTCGCTGGCACGACTGGGCTGGGAGATACCAGCCCATCCTCGTTATTTCGTGCCGAATTCATCGGCACTCCAATTAATACTGTACAGATTTTGCATATGCTGCTCCTCGGACGCAGTAGCGTCGTTGTTAGTGAACATGTAATTAGGACCTGGTGAAATCTTCAGAGAGTGCTCATAGCGAGAGTGCTCGCTTGTGCTAGGCGGGCCCCGCCCCGACAAGATGTTCAACGGGATTACCGTGACCAGTCCCAGAGTTCAGCCACACTGGGAACAGGCGAATTCATGTTTGGAGTCCATGATCCTGTCGCCAGCGCGTCTTTCTGGGTGAGCACCCCTTTATTCGAGAGCAGTGCGTCGTATGTTGCTATCAGCGCACAGTTCTTGCAGCCTTCGGTGGGCTTCGGGGTCTTCTTTAGGTCATAAATCCGGCGCACCTCTTTAAGGAGCGCCTTGATCTCCTTGGCCGGCTTGATCGCGATCTCATGAGTGGTTACATGGAATTGGAAGTTGTGTCCCCAGGGCTCCACAAGATCCGCGTATGGCAACTCTTCGTCAGAAATCTGACCACAGTCGCCCTCGAAATAGACGAAACCTGCCTTGCTGACCTTCTCTCCCTGCTGACGGAGCAAATATGCATAAGTTGACACTTGCACCTCGTACATTGGCAGGAGCGGATCGTTGCCTTCTTTGTATGAAGCCGTCTTGCAGTCGACTACGCCGAGATCCCCATCTACAAACTGAAAGATCAAATCCGGGATGCCTACCAGTTCAAGGCCAGTGTCATCGTCTGTGAGCGTCATACGCTTTGCATCGCGCAGGTCAACTGCCTCGCCAAAGCCGTCAAGCCACGCCGGCCAGACCCCTTTGTTCGACTCAAAGTACTTTGCGACGAGCTTCTTCTGGAAGGGATCCAGACGAGTGATTAGAGCGGCGGGATTAAATCGATAGGGAGTCTTGTTTAGCCAGAGCTGGAACTGGAGCCAGAAACAACGCTCGCAGAAATTGTCGAGCTTCAAGAGACCCAGATTCTTTGCGGATATGCGATTGTATCCAGACACGGGAAAACTCCTTTCAAGAGTTCGTTGTATTGTTTGAAGGTGATCGTCTTGCGCACAGATTTGTGCGCATGACAGTTTCGTGACGAAGACAGGGGTCTAGGTTCTGAGATCCCAGCCGCTCTTAATGCAGGAAGTTCTTTTGTGCCTGCCAACAAAATTCGTGGGAGTGGATGCCGCGATGGCTTCGAACTTAGCCGCGCATTCTCTCAGCGCCATCTCGAGAGCCCTGGCGGGTAATTCAAGATGTCCGTGCGGAGATTCAGCGCGGGACGAACGATTGGCTCTCCAGTAGTGCCGGCTGCTGCCTGTTCCTTCCTGGCGATTTCGACGACGACATTTCCGTCGCGCTGATAGGTACTCACCACCAGGTTTTCTTTGGCCCATGCCCTTAAGGCCTTGGCACCAATATGAAGGATCTTCGCTGCTTTATCTGCTGCAAGCTGTACGGTGCCAGCAGAAGCAGTCGTGCCAATCTGTGTCATCCATCATCCTTTCTTGTTCATGCTGGATAATTTCCAGGCTGTTCACAGTGTGGCTCATTTCTTGTTCGGGCCAAAGACAGCTGTGTTTTCGCGGCTTTCATGCATTTTTCCACAGACGCACAGACTGGACGATTCACTGTCGCTTGCGTCGGATCGATCGAGTTCGACGAGCACGTCATCGCCCTCAACAAATGGACGCATCGTGGTCCTGGTCTGGGCCAAGTGGCGTAGGGTTCTGGTTTTCACCCCAAAGGTACGGGCGGCCTTCGCGGCGGACCAGATTTGAGTCCGCGGCAAAACAGATTGTTTCTTCATATAAATTCTCCTTGTTGTTGGTTGTGTTTTGATAATCGGCCCTGAAGAGGGCCCTATACCTGTGAGCATTGGCGAATAAATTCCATCGCAGCGTGATATTCGCGCGCCAAACGCTCCGGCTTCACCCGAAAGTACCGTTGCGATGTGCTCAGATTCTTGTGCCCCAAAATCTCTTGGAGTACCGCCGATGACATTCCGGCATTCACGCTACGTGTCGCGAAACTGTGACGGAGTTGGTGAGGGTGAATGTGCGGAATACCTAACCGTTTACACCAGCGATCCAATACCCCCTGAACTGCGCGGCTGCTAATACGCTTTCCGCGACCAGACAAGAAAAGTGCTGTGTTCGTGTCCTTCATGCGGCTTTCCTTCAAGTAATCGCGCAGTGCGTCCAATGCGGCGGGGCCAATCAGAAATTGCCGGCGCTTTCTGCCTTTGCCTATGACCTCCCCTTTCCCGAAGTACTGCATCGGTCCGCCAGGTACCTGGCGCTTGACCGTTGTGATCGTGTCCTTGTTCAGCTGGCATAGTTCGGCAAGCCGGAGGCCTGAGTACAGCAGGGTAAGGATGATTGCTTTGTCCCGCAGGTTCACCACCCCATTTGCCAATTTGGCAAGCGTGGCTTCGTCCACAGCTCGAAAGGCCTCGTTGTCGACCTTCGGACGCTTTACACGCTCCACGGGATTACGAATATTTCCGTCACTGTTATCACGCAGGAACTCATAGAAAGCAGACAAGACTGCTAGCCGCCTTGAGATCGTCGCCGGGGCCAGCTCCGTGCCGTGAGCATTGCTCAGGTGGTCGATGAATTCCGTAATCGTACTGGGCTTCGCCTGATTAACGCGAAGCCCCTTGCTGCGTAGAAATGCCTGATACTTTTCTAAATCCTGACGGTATGCACGCTGTGTTTCGGCGCTGGGGGTTCTTGCCCTCAGGAACCGGAGGAATGCTTTGACGTTCACTCCTTCTCTCCTTTCACTGTCTTCATGGCTTCTGTGTACGCCTGCGCAACCTCGGGTGGCCGTACCGCAGAGAACCTCATCAGTGATGAATATGGCTGTCGCCAGTCACATATGTGCGAGAGAACGTCAGGGGGCATACCAACGCTAATCATGCTTGCCACGAATGTATTCCGCAGCGTGTGGCATGAAACGGAGCGACCAAGAACCTGTTTGCTGATCTTGGCCAGCTGCCGCATTGCCTTATTGATGTGAACCCCGGAGGAATCTCCAAAGACGAGCACTGAATGGGGATTCGCCTTGATACACGCATCAAGGACCTGTGCCGCAGCATCGTTGAATGGAACGGTGCGGTGGCCAGATGCTTTTGAGGGACAGACTTCTAGCGTGCGGGTCCCCAGGTCAACATCCTTGGCATGGAGGGAACGTAGCTCCCCCAGCCGCAGCCCAGTGTTCAGAATGATCTTAACGACATCATTCAGCAGATCCGCAGCCGGATCGGCGCCGATGGCATTGAGCAGTGTGCTGATCTCGGTTCCAGAGAGGACGTCGCACTTACGGTCGTGCAGCTTTCGAGCTGCCGCACTGGCGCGCTCGCCCTCAACAAACTTGCAGAACTCGTATGCAGCGTTGAGTCTCTGCGCAACCACCCCGGCCTGCAGGTCTTCGGAGTAAAGAAATGATTCGTACAACTTGAGAAATCCTTGGGAATTCATACTATGTCCTTTATTTACTTATGGTTATGTGAATGATTGCGGGTAAAAGCCATTACCCGCCATGGGTTCTATATTGCTGATTCGATGGGTGTTGTAGGCGAAACGTCATCCATGAGGGCAAAATCCAGCAGCGAGATCACCTGGTTCTCACCGGATTCTTGTTGCTCCTGGAGTTTCTTGTATGCCGCCTCGTACTGGCGTTGCACGGTCGTATCAAGCACCTTGACGTACCGTTGCATCGAATTCCATTTCGCCCAACCACCGAGCTCCTTCAGCACCGCGAGTTCCATGCCGTGGTTCATAAGCCGGGTTGCCCAACTATGGCGCAGGCGATGGAACTTGAATGAAGATGCAGGTCCGTCTGCATTACGCAGCAGCACCTTGAATCTGTTATCCAGCTGCTCTCCGTTGAAGGGGTTCAGGGCATAGTTATGAAGAAGATGATCGGTGGAACAGTTCGGATCTCGCTTCTCCAGCCAATGCTCAAGGCACTTCTTGACCTTGTTGTGATACGGTACCCAACGCGTACGATCGTTCTTCGTCGGCAAGCGGACAAAGATCTTCTGCGCTCGATGGTCGACATCGCTCAGCCGGATGTTCGCGACTTCGCCAACGCGCAATCCGCACTCTTCGCCGATGGAAAACGCGAGCATGAGATCGAGCTTTCCGCTAGCCTCAACCAGTTGCCAGATTGCTGCGAGGTCCACATCCGCATAAGGGCGTGGATCCGCTGGCGCTCCACGTTGGCTGTGAATCCTGGATACAACCGGGTTTGCCCGCTCATAGCGTTCTTCAGCAATTGCCCAAGCGAAGAACGTAGACAGGTGGCCGATGAAATTCCCGCTGGTCAGGCCCCGCTCACGCTCGATCGAAATAAATTGCGTCACAGTGGAGGTGCGGACCTGGTCAAGTGCCCCAATTCCCTCCTCCTGCACAGCAAACCGAAAGAATCTGGCCAAACTCGACCGAACCGAATGCAAAGTGCTCTGCTTGTAATAGTTCTTCGCCTGCGTCGCCATGTAATGCTCAATCAGCGGACGAAATTTGCCGGTAGCGCCCATAATTTGCTCGGTATCGTGCTCGAGCATGTGCTCCCGGCAGCAGAACTTCTTGGCTCCTACTTCACTTTTGAGGCCAAGGATTTCTCCTCCGCAGTGGAGGCAAATGCCGACAATGTAACGACTCGCGGCCTC
Organism: uncultured Acidobacteriota bacterium; assembly: GCA_963719655.1. GTDB lineage: Bacteria > Acidobacteriota > Terriglobia > Terriglobales > Acidobacteriaceae > TOLSYN. The sequence goes on from CAVRDQ010000143.1 coordinate 35,218, forward strand.
ACGATTCCGGCACTTGCGACTGCAAAACGCATGAACACGGTGCGATGGGAAATAACCACCGGGGACGATGTTGGTGCAGCCCGGTCCTTCACATGGCGCAGCATCGAAATACTCCTTCTTGGCGAGATTCGTGGAGCTGAAGGACCCGCTATTGCCGCGATGTACCCGCTGGCTGTCCAAGCTGTTATCGTGATTTTCGATCCGAACCTTCGTGGCCTGCTTATGCATTTCTTGGTTCCTCAATGGAAACAGGCTCTGCGAGGCCAGCGGCAATCGCGCGATGGTAGCAAGGAATGATTGGGTTCCCTTCGTCCATGTGTCCGCTCTGGACAGCCCAATCAAAAAAACGGGAGATCTTGCCAATATCGTTGGTGCTCCCTAATCCTTTCTGCCTGTTGGAAATCAGGTAATGGGAAACGTGTGAAGGTTTAATGTCCTGCGTGGACTCGATTGCCTCTTGTTCAACAATGAACTGGAAGAAGCGAATCAGACTGCGCCGCGCGTCACGAAGCACCTGTGGCTTATAGGCCAAGGTCGCCTTGGTGGCTAGGTACTCTTCTAATATGGTGCGGAAGGCACCTGCCCGGGCGAGAAGACGCTCCTGATAGCGCTGTGCAGCGGGTTGATAACCCTCGCGATAACGCGGCTGAATGCCTATGGAGGACGGGTTAGTGGGGTCTTGGGTTACGGTTAACGGATTACTGTGCATGGTCTCTCTTCCTCTCTGAGATCTGTCGGTAGGTGTTGATAAGTTCGTCGAGTTCCCGGCTGTCAAAGCGTTCTTCGCCACAAAGGACTAGGGGGGTGAGCTGGGTATCGATGACGTGTTGTACTTTGTCTTCGGGGAGTTGAAGCAATGCGATCAGGTCAGATCGCTGTAGCAGATGTCGGCCTTGCTGAAACAAGGGTTTGTTCTCCATGTTCCAATGCTGGCACCAAATTGTTGCGGGCCAAAACTAGCCCTGTTCTATGCAATATTGGGGCAGAGCCACATTAAGGTCTGCTTGAGGGCAAGCTCAGGAGGACTACACAATGGGGGAAGTGATCCCTGACGTTAACACGGAAGCGCTGACGTGACATGCCCCCCCATCCTTTCTCAGGAAAGCCTCTTTCTCGGCTTGGGATTCTTGCTCTTCAGTTGAAGGCGCTTCTCTGTGCGTTTCTGCTTGCCGCCACGCTTCCAATACTCGCGTTGTGCGAAAGCGTGTGCGCACGTTTCGCTGCAGAACCTCGCACCAGAACGGTCAATGAGGAACGAGTTTCCACACCCTGGCTTCGCACAAATTGCAACCCGACGTTGCGCTAGAAAACACTCACGCAACATGAAATGAAGAACTGGCAGGATCCCGTATTCGCTGACGTTCGGAACTTCCTCGACAGCACCCCTATTCAGTACGAGGTTGCCTCGTACCGATCCGAAGAAGCTGCATAGACAGGACTCTGCAATAAAATACACATTCAGATGTTCAACATCTTCACCATTCGCATGATCATCCAATTTGTATGTAAACGGGGACAGGCAAGACCTTAGCTGGTCCCCCCACGAGATGGACAGCGGCCGCTTGAATTTCGGTACAGCCCTCGCGCGATCAAGAATGCGATTCAGTTCCGCTAGTTGATGCCAGATGTCTCGTACGACTGGCTTAACCTTCTTATACCAAGACCCCACATTACTACCTTGTATCGCGAGCAGTTCATTAGTTGGCTCATTTGCCTCCCAAAAAGCCGATGTTAGTAGTTGGATTCTTTCAGCGAAGCTCCGCTCTATTCTGAGAACCTCCAGGTTCTGAATGGCAATGTCCCCGGAGGAAATCTCCCCCTGGCGCTCGACGAACCGTAAGTGCTCATGATCCGAGCCTTTGGGCTGCTCCACCGCAGGTGGATATCCGGAAACTGGACCGTAACGGCGCACAAATTCGATCAGTTGCTCGTCCGTGCGGGCATTCACAAACTCCATAACAAGCGAATCACCGTTGACTGCATTCTTGGTCATGCGCTTTTGCTCAGCCGCTCGGAATCTCTCCAGTTCATTTACCGCACCGGCCAAAACAAAATCTTCGTCGCTAAATGTATAACCAGCGAAATCTCCCCCAAAGACCAGGAGTTCCTCTCCATCGCGCAGGACCGTCAGGTTCACCCCCCAGGGGGCAGGAGCCAGTCTTCGTAATTGCGCCCTTGCTACGGCGGACCGATTGATAGTTCTAGCATCTGCCAAATTGGAGACTCGGCTGAAATAGTGACTGATAGTTTTCTGACTGTATTTTATCAGTCACAATAGCGAGACTGCAATCACCCCGAGGACATCGGGTGGCCCAAGTGGCCGAAATCAATGGAGGTAAAAAGTAGTGAAGAAATCAAATACTGCGCCGGTCAAGCTGTCAGAGAAACTGAAAAAGGCCGCCGATGGGCTGCCGGTCGACGCCCAAGCCAAAGAATCGATCGAGCGTCGAAAACTGATCGGAGCCATCGCGCGGAAACGTCAAAGCCGATTCGACCTAGCCGAGGTCGTGATCGAATACCGGGATGTCTATAAGAACAATGGAAACTGGTTGAAGGCGGCCAAGGCCATCGCAACGGAACTCGAGATGGGCACTCGCTCTTTGTTCAGATTGATCAACACCTTCGAGGCTGTACGACAGCTACCGAGCTCAGTCCGAGCGGCCATGAAGGAAGCTGGCTTTGACCCAATGAGGCTCAAGAACTACAGCGTCGTCGAGGCTGTCCTGGCCAAATTACCCACTGATAGCGACTTCTCAGTAGATGCAGCGGGTCAGCTACTCCGGCTAGTTCGTACCGAGATGGCCACCTTTGTTGATCCGCGTTCCAGCCGTAGCCCATTGAGTCATGATCAGAAGCTGCTCTGGAGCTTGCGAACAGCACTTCGCCGAAGCCTAAAGAAAGTTCCCGCGGGGGAGGTTCGGGATTACCTGCGCCGGGCTATCGAACAGGAGATGTTTGAAGTGTTTGGCGAGAGCACGCCTTTCAAACTCCACATCGTCCCACAAGAGGGGCCGCTAACTTTGGGTGGACTGCTCAGGGATGGGGCGCAGGGCTGCGACCAAGTTCACGCTGATGGCCCTTCGACGACATCCCTGAACGAACTCATCGTTGAACCCGATGGTGCGCGTGATGAATCCCCTGCTCTGGAAACTCCCAGCTCCAATATGCCAGTGCCGGATCTCGAATTGGAGGCGGCATGAGGGATTCAAAAGTAGCATGGTGTCACGACACTTGGAATCCCTGGCTCGGATGCACACCCTGCGGTCTGGAGTGCAGGGCGTGCTATGCAAAAACGATTATCGAGAACAAGAAAGGCGATTTCAGCCGTCTGCTGCCGACCACTTCAACGTGGTCGGCACCCTACACTCTGAATGCTAGGGCAGGAAGATTAGGGCAAACCGCCTTTATCTTTTCCGCCAGCATGTCCGATTGGTTCCATCAAGACGCTGACCAGTGGCGTGACGACGCATGGCGCGTCGTCCGTGACTGCCAGCGCCTGACGTGGCTGATCCCAACAAAACGATCAGAACGGATTCTCGATCATCTGCCGGCGGATTGGGAGGAGAACTTCCAGCACGTCTGGCTGGGCGCGACCTGTGGTGTACGAAGTGCATTCAATCGGGTAAATGACCTGCGGAAGGTACCGTGCACCAAGCGTTTCCTGTCGATCGAGCCGCTGATGGAAGACATCAGCGATATTGATCTATCTGGAATCGGCTGGGTTCTGGTGGGTGGTATGTCGGGAGACCAGTCAGGCAAATATCCAATGAAGATTGAATGGGCAGCGAGCCTGTATGACGTCACGCGTCAGACAGGCACTCCGTACTTCTTCAAGCAAGTATCTCATCGAAAAAACGAATGGGTAAGCAACGCACTGGGAATGTACCTGGCTGAACGTGATGGACGTGAAGCTGATCCGGCAACGGTTGACCTGGTGCGCGAATGCCCGGATACGAGACTTCCACTAATGCCATTAAACCGTGAAAAGGGGCACAGATTCATCCTTGATGAGTGGCAAGCCTACCGCAGTCTGAAAGACCTCACGCTCAACACTTCGCAGGGGAGGCCTAACGCCTCCCTGCAAGATGTTCATATCCTCCCACAAATGCCTGTATGTGAAGAGGTCGTCAAAGACATGTCAGAACTCTTCTGGCGTGTTGCCATTCAACCACACATCAATAGGTCGGGGGACACCACAACTGTAAATACCCTATGACAATCAGCGCGGCGTGATCTTTGACCAGGATTCCGCCGCCAACTGAGCGTTGAAGGCTTATATAGGGTTTTGACTTAATAGGACCGTCACAAACGGTCTGAGAGAATTGCGAGAAATGACGAGATTCAATGATCTTACCGGCCAGCAGTTCGGATTCATCGAAGTGCTGGAGCCATCACATTTAGATGCACACCGCAAAATGCATTTCTGCGCTCTTTGCCACGCCTGTAGCAAGACGTTCACCGTTCGCGGTTCGAGCCTGACCCGGAAGCCAGGTAAGGATAAAAAGGGCAAGTTCCGAGCACCTAGCGGAAGCTGCGGCTGTCTTGCCAAATTGGCATTTTCGGCATTTATTGAACGGCTGGCCTCGCGCATCCCCTCGCCCATAGCAATCCAGGTTTGGGGAGCTAGGCAAAATGGTGCAAGCCAGACCGAAGTGATCAACAAGTTCCGACTTGAGCAATTTGTCGGATTCCAGTATGTCCAGTATGTAGTACCCGTGGTTGTTCGGACCCAACACGAACAATTTGCTGCAATTACAGAATGGACCCGGAAAGGACTCGACATGATGCTGCAGTTCATCAAGCGGGTGGCGGACGAGAAGGAGGACATCTGGGGAAACTATCGACCGCGGCAGGGCGAATTCACCAAGGATGAGCGTAAGTTTGCGGACGAAATCAATATCGCAGAGCGTATCCTTCTTAACTCGGAGAAGATAGCCCTCTCAAAAAAACACTTCCTGATCAAGGGGCTGGAGACAGCAAAGCGCATCCATGAAATGAAGCAGGAGACGATTCGAACAGGAAAGCGCCTGCAAATGCAATTTGCAAAGCAAGCAATGGCAGAACGAGACCGGCAAATAGAGATTGCAGATCTCAAAAGGATGAGAGAAGGATATTACGACGACATCATCGCGGAGAATTCTCAGTTGTACCCAGTAGAAGAGGTCGCTTGGGAGGCATTAGAACTCCCCGGCTAATCGATCGCGGCCGCTTCGGTACCACAACATCAAATTATGAAGATTGACCGCAGTCATATTCGAAGTTCTTTGCTAGGATCGAAGGGTACCTTTGAGATGTCGAAAACATCATCTTGGAATAAGAATGATACTCACTGAAGAACAGCAGCGATTGCTTACGCGGCTTGATTTTGTGATCGAGGATGCAGACTTTATTTTGGAATCGATCATGAGGGCGATGCTGAAACCAGGCTTGGATTATTGGGCTGCGCTCGATGCTACGCTCACCGAGTTGGATATTCAGAAGAAGTTGTCAAACGGTGAAAGGTTACAAGAGGCTCAATCGCGTCTTGATGCTAACGTCATCGAGGATCAAGCTTTCATTCTAGGCACCATTACCCAACTAATGGTGCAGCCAGGGGCGAACTTTTGGGCTGCCGTTGGCGAGGCGGTCAATGAGCTAGCGCAAGCTCAGAACAATATGAACGACAATGCAGAGGATGACGAGTGTAATTGTGTTCCACCTGATCACATGGCGTGATATCCAGGAGGTCTTTGGTACCGGAATTATTCCCGATGATACGGTTATGATCCCCCCAGTTTAGGTGTGACTGAAAGCGAACCAGATGAAGAACAATATTCAAATAACACTTTACGAGATTTTCGGATATTTTCTGCCTGGAGTCATGGCATTCGCAAGTATCTTTATCTTGTCGTGGGCTGTGTTTTGGCCCAGCGCCGTGCTCGAGCTACGAACATTCCCGGCTGAACTACTGGTTTTCGCAGCTCTGGGTTCTTACTTTCTCGGACATGCCATGCACGCGGTCGGCGAAATCCTCGGACAACCGGAGAACTCCGCGTTTGATGACCCGGCCCCGGCTCCACGGAACGTAATCAGATGGATTATCGTCATGACGAAAAGCGTGTTCGGGGCAATCCAGAAAAGACCAGATTGGTTCCCAAACGATATAGTTCAATCAGCGCGAGTGCACGCTTCACGATTGACGGGCATAGAACCAACCAAGATTACGAATGAATTGTTGTTTGGCTTCTGCGATGAAACGCTTGCTCAAGCAGGTCAGATCGGCGACCGCGAAATCTACCAGTACAGAGCTGGGTTCTACAAAAGTATGTCAATGGCTCTTATTGTCTCAGCTATTGCAATTATTGTTTGTATAGTTCACCCCGGAATAAAAGCCGAACATAGTGGTCATATATTCCAACTGACGCGAGTGCAGTATGCTGCACTTCTGATGGTCCTGCTTGGGATACTCACCTTTTATATACGCAAGTATTACTGGTTTGCGCAACACCGCGCCCGCCGCGCAGTGCTTGCGTTTATCCTTATTCAAGAGTCGGCGCACACATCGATGAAAACTCAGCGCTCATGATTCTCTGAGATCATCTAGGTGGATAATCACGACTGGTTTATCGGCTGTCAGATGAGGCGGCATTTAATTTCTTTCTCGTATTGTCGGTATTCCGCGTCCAGGCTATAGATCTGATCCCACACTAGCTGGCGCATTCTGATTGCGGGAGCGAGACAATACTTCGAAAAATCACTATCTGACGCATCGCCATCTGGAAACAAGATTTTCATCATCCCACTAGCGATTGACTGCACAGAATCGTGATTGCGCTTGTATGGCCTCTCGCCTACAAGTTCGACTCTCCTCGCAGTGTATTGGTCCGCTGACAGATCGTCTCTTAATGCGAGTAGAGCATCCCCGAAAAAGTCGGCTTTGAGTCCAAGGGAATCTGCAAATGCGCGACTGTTCAGCTTTTGTGTTTGCCAACCAGGAATTATTCCTTTAATGCGATCTAAAAAGGCGGTTTCCTGTAGGAAGTCAGGCAATTCTTCGACCAAAAGATCGCGCACGGGACGCTGTTGCTCATCAAGTCCTATATTTGCAAGCAGAACGAAGCTGCAGTCGCTCGCAGTCTGATAGAGTCCGCCTCTCGATAGTACACCGTTCGCAAGGTAACCTTTCAGGCCGCCAACAATCTCCTCTGGTTGCAAGAACTTTAGAGTTTGCACCTCATCGAGCACAACCACCGCAAATCTTGCGAGCAATCCCCACTGCCCACTTGCGTTGTTCACAAACAGCACAGCAGGAGAGATGTTTCCGCCGCTGATTAGCCTCACGCGGGGGCTAATGTTCTCATATAGATAGCTTTTGCCCGTGCCTTTAGGTGCTAACTCCATCAAATGGAGATTCTTTTGGACCAATGGCAGTAGACGGCTGAGAAGAATGAGTTGTTCTTCTTCTGTGAAACCTCCTGGTCGGTATCCCATCGAGAGAAGCATCAACTCTCGCCATTCGCTCAGCGTGAACTGCTTGCGGGCTTGCTTATATAGGTCCAAATTAACGGATGCCTGCATCGGGCGGAAGCTTGTGATAGCGACGCCATTTGATGTATTTACGAGTTCTGTGACGCCCCACATCCCCTGCTTCAACAGATCCGGATACGCCTGCAATATATCGTTGCTAATGAGGACGTCATCCAGACCTAGAAGGCTTAGCTCCGCAGCAATCTCACTGTTTCCGCGTTTCAATCGCACTTCAGTCTGTACAGGGGTCAGCACTTTTACCGTGTCGCCTTGAACCAACCGATACTTGATCAGTTCTTGCTCACCGGAGGCTGGAATTCGCTGTGATGCCCACGATTGAACCTTCTCAGCTTCGGGTTGGCTTAAGCATCCGATGCCCGGAACGACCGAATCCAACACCCATTCTGCGACGTAGGCTGGGACGCCACGCTGTTGCAGTTGACTCGGCCCCAATCTTCTCTTGTCGATCGCAAGGCGGCCAAATACTCTGGCGACCTTCTGTTCCGTGGTCTCGTTTGAGCTGGTCATTTGAAGGTCCATTTGGTTCCTTTACAGCAAATCATCCAGAATTGTGTCACGGGTATACATCTCGTCAACTGTAAGCACTGGAAAGATTCGATGTGATTCGCGTTCTCCGGTCGGCAGTTCAAAAACGACAGTGGCAAGGAGACCAGCAAGTTCACTCTTCTGTGGCCAGTTGCTCACGGTCCAGCTGCCGACTACACGCGACAGGGGCTTTGCACTGAGTAGGCAAGACAGTAGGACAGGCGCAAAAGGTAGCTGTACGTCGACGATTTCGATTCGAACCTGGCTCGTGTTCTTCACTTCTAATTGAATTATTCCTGAGGCGCCTGCGATACCGTTGCCGGTAATTTTGAGTGACACTTCCAATGGACCGCGATCCCTTGTGAACTCGAGCCACGGGATTAACACTTCTTCTGGAAACACCCCGCCGTGCGTAAACGATTCGACTCCACTCTTGCCATCGGCCATTAGAAATGCGTCTTCGGACAGAACCACAGCTGCAGTGTTGGGAATTCCAAACCGTGCAGGATCGAGGTAGGCTATGACACCATCGACGAAGATTCCATCGCTGTCAAAGGAATAAGAGCCCGGTAAGCCCCAAGCAGCGCGACCGTGAGGCATCATGCCATGAGGAACCACTTGAGTGCGCTTCGATTCAGAAAGTAACCGACCATGGTCAGTGGTGATGTAAACTCGAAGTCTTTTTGAGACGTCTACTTCGTCCACTATCCTAGCAATTCGGTTCGAAATGCTCTGAAGTCTTGACTCCACCTCGAATGAGAGAGTGCGGGAGTCTAAGGGTTTGTGGTACGTCTTGTCAGGCTCCAGGACACTCCAGATCACAACATTCGGTGGAATAGCGGCATTCAGGGCAGCAATTACCGCAGTGTCACGAGTTTCCACCGTGCCGATTTCCGATTCGTCAATGGCTTGAGTTGGCGTCACTCCCGCCATTAAGGCGGGCTTGGCAAAATGTGTAACCGTCGGAAGCGGTGCAAGGGCCAGAGAGGCATCATCTAAGGAGAGTCGCCGGCTCGCAGCGGCTACGAGCTGGATAATCAACTTGGCGTCTATGTACCCAAGCCCATCCAAGACAATCAAGAGCTTTACGCAGTCGGGTTCGGACGCCATCCGGGCTGTCTTGTTCCAACTAGCCAGATCGTTTCCCACGCCCCCTGTCCGTGCATCTGAGTACATCTTCAAATACCACAAGCCAAAGGCGCGTCCAATCTCCTGGACTCGATCTGTGTATTGTGGGGTGTTTCCAACCCGGACACGAAAGTCCAAATAATCTGACGTATACCAGTGAAGCACATCAGAAAGCGCATTTGGAGCCATTCCCGGGTCGGCCGGGGGAAGCTGCTCTTGGAGTCGCATCCAATCTCGACGGGTCAGGAACGGTTTGAGCAATGCCAGCAACTCCGGTGTCAAATGAGCCGGGTTGTGGCGCAGATAATCAGTAACAACTTCTGCAGCAACACACAGAAGCTCCCTGGTGGCGCCGGTGTTGACCAGTCGCTCGAAGAACATCCCCTGAGTATCGAGCGCTTTCACTCTCCATTCGCTGCGCAGCCGTATGACGATTGGCGGTGGTACCTGTTCTGGGGCGTTGGGCAGATCAATTGTTCGTGGCTCGCACCCCAGCCAGCTCTTTAGTTGCACCCATGCCTCTTCAGGATCAGCAGATTCATAGACACGACGCAAAGCCGGAAACTGCTCCGGAAAGCACGATGCTGCAAAGGTCTTGACAACGGCCTCTTCATCTCCTTCAAGACGAGTGTTGATCCTCCAGAGAAGCCATCCCCATGCGTTCTCTATTTCCGATTTTCCTTCATGTGCAAGTTCCGGCCACTTCGCTGCGACCAATTTCATCACCGATGCTGGCAGCTCTGTTCTATCTGATTCTGGGAGTCGGCCCAAAAACCTACGAGCATCTTCTTCCGATAAAGCTGGACATAACTGACGCAGCTTTGAAGACGGCGCAACCAGCCAGGTACGGTCCCATCCTCGCGCATGAGCGACTTCAGCGGCCCAATCGCACAAGAACTTACCGCGAATGAATAGTTGCGTCTCACCATCAACACTCGTGAGAAACTTCAGCTCATTCGCGATCTCGGCGTATCCCGGCGTCGTTCTGTTCTCTTCAGATGGATCAAGCACTACTCTTCGGGACATTATGTGCCACTTTCATCCATGAGACTCTTAATCTGCTGCAAACATTGTTGCCGCTTCTGAGGGTCAACAATCTTCTTAAAGTGAACTACGACGCTCAGAATCTGATCATCGTCGATTCTTCGATTATTCTTCTCGATGACCTGTGATAACCGCGGTTTCAATTGAACAGGCAGAAACACAAGATCACGCTTAGTTCGGTCAGCAAGGACCTCCGGATCTACAGAGTCCATTAAGTCCTTTTCACAGGCCTCAAGCCATTCGATGGCAGCATTGACTTTCTTCTCGATCTCCTGCTCTACGAGGCTTAGACATCGCGCGGCGGCGTCGATCTGGGTAGCAGCCAAGGAGTCCCGGAAGCTGGCTGATATCGCGTTAAGCTCTTGAATGCGTCCGAGGCCTTCATCTGGCGTACCAATGGGCCCGCTGCTTACAGCATCTAGACTCTCGAAGAACTTCTTCAGGCGCGCGCTACGATTTAGTGCGCTTTGCACCCGATCGGCCGCGTCAGATTCGTCGAACAAGCTCTGGTGGCGGAGAATATCGGATTGCACAAGTTCGATTTGACGCAGGTTCGTCGCGGCGTCTAAGCGCTCAGCAAGCCTCTTTTCATACTCTTCAAGTCGAGAGATTTCCTGCTGAATTGCATGTACTTTTCGCTCAATCTCCTCTCGAACAGTATCCGTCGGAATGGGTAGCCCACTCACCACCCCGAGGTGCTGCCTTAGGTCCGCTAGAGAACCCCTCGTAGAAACCGCTCTAAGAGTTGAGAGCGTCGCTGATTCTAACTGCTTGCTTTCAGTGTGTTGTTTCACCGCTTCAATCAAGGCGTGCAGGCGCGAGGTCAGATTCTCGGACAGGAAAGCAGGAACCCTCGCGAGGCTGGCAGCTAGATCGTCGATGCCTTGCTTCTCACTCGCACGGCGCTCGCAGTCCTCAAGCCATTTAGTAGCAGACTGCACCTTCACCCCGGCATCGTGCTCTAAGGAAGCTATAGCCCGTGCACCGACCGCGATCTGAGCATCGCTCAAAGACTCCTTGAAGGCGGCAGTGACCGACTTAATATCTTGGACTCTTCTTACGACGTCATCTGGCGTATTAAGGGGCGCGCGAAGGTTTGCTTCGACGCTCTCAAAGAACTCCCTCAGCCTCGCGCTTCGTTGCAGTACCGACTCGACTTGCTTAGCGTCGTCCGACTCTTGGAACAAGTACTGGTGTCGCAGGATTTCATTTTGGACTTTTCCAAGAGAGTCAAGGTCAGTTAGAACGCTTAGCCGCTGCGGAAGCGCCTGCGCGAATTGAGTAAGCCGGGCTATCTCGTCGCGAAGTTTTGTTTCCTTTTTCGCCACCATTTCACGGCTTTCGGCGGCAAACAGACTGATCCGTTCTAGTGTCAGCAAACTGCGTTTAAGCTGTGCAAGGGGGCCGATTGTCGCAATCTCTTGGACCACAGCTAGGCTAGCTTCATCCTGCTGCTTTTGCTCTAGTGCTTGTTTAGCGTCTTGAAGCTTCAGCATCGCGGAATTTACCCGCTTTACAACATCCGAGAGCTGAAGGTGCTCAACTATCGTTTGCATTGCATCTAATTTCTGCTTGTTCAGGTCGAAGCTAGAGATTGACTTTAGCTGCTCAACTCGAATGCATTCAGCCTCAACAACGGCCTTGATTTGATCGAGTGTTCTTGACTGCAGAATAGCGGGGGCCGCTCGATCTGGTTTCACTGCCTCCGGGAAACTGAGCTTTCTGATGTTGTTAATAACTTGCGAAAGCTGCAACAAGCTTTTTGGCGCTTCTATGACTCGTTCGATAACGTCGACTGAAAGATCATAGTCTTCTGCCTGTTTAAGGGCATTGGACAATTTCGATAACGCATCCTGAATCACTTGTTTCTGATCAACGTCATCACGTTCTAACGCCTCGGAGCAAAGGTGCAATGCCTCTCGTGCTTCAATTTGGGAGAAGGAACCACGTTCAACGCGTTGCAACACACTTCGGATCTGCTCTCTGATGATATCGGCATCAGTCTTCCTGATCGAAATGCGGGCAAGAAGTTCAAGGAATTCGTTCGGCTTTTGATTGGCCAATAGGGTGATTGGCTGAAGTTGACCATTCAGGCTCAGTTCCAGATCGTGACGATGGAATCCAATCCATGCCGCAAAGACTAAACTTAGAGTATTGAAATCGTACCCAAAGGGGGCATTTAACAACTCTGTCAAACACGGCGCCGTGAGTCGAGAAGTTCCACCGGCGGGAAATGCTTTCTCAAGAGTCTGCCAAGCATCGTAAACTGGCGCTGTAGGCAATGGTTGCTTGATTCTAAGGTCTGATACCAAGAGCGCCCACTCCGATTTAATCTGCTGCTGTGCAATGTCCTTTGCAAGGCTGTCAGCATCAAATATCCCAGGTGTGTTTAGCGAGTTTTTCAGAAGGTGAGTGATAACGCGAGAGGTTGAATTCTTCAGCTTTGGTGAATTTTGTCTGTACTGGTCGAACCAGCGCCTTGGACCTTTCCGGTAGGCCATCTTGTACAGCTCTGCAAGGACGTCTTCTGCATTATTGAAGCGAGCGGACTTGATTCGACCACGGAAAGAAACAGCGACCTCTTGTTCCGCTCCTTCCGCGAGGTCCTTGAAGCCTTTGATCAACGCCTCCGTTGTGAGCTGCTGTAGAGCTGAGTATTGCTCTTTCCCAACCTCAGCAATTTCACCGCTCGAAAACGTGCTTAAGCCATATAGCCTTAGGAGCTGCCTGACAAACTCCGGCTGAGCAGCGAACGGTTTCATCAGTAGCACAGGCAAGTCTTGATCTGGAAATGCAGCTCCCAAGACACTGGCAGCGGCGTCGCGAATGTAGGTGGCTTCTTCTGGATCCTCCGCTACTAGCCAGACTACAATGCCCCTCGCCAAGGCACCGGCTTCTGGGCGCCAATACATCTTGTTGAGGATCAACTTTTGAAGCTCAGTTGTGGTGAACGTATTCTTCGTGGCAAGTACCTGTTCGGCCCTCCAATCATCGCGATGCCCCCAAGGTACAGTGATTGGCAAATCGGATAATAGACCGGCAGTCTTGAGCTGAGCGTTGACAGAGTTCAGGACTGTACTGTCAAGGGTCGTGCCGTTTAATTTTTCAGCGAGGATCTGGTCTACCTTGTTCGCACCTTTGCCTGCCGGCCAGAACGTATACAAGCTCTTCGCAGGGTCAAATCGAATGACACCAGCCGAGGCTAATGATTTTAGTTCGGTGCTTGCATGCTCGAGAGACAACCCTGCGAAATGCGCTATGACCCGGTTGTAAGTCCCATGCGTTGCAACCTTGCCGGCAGTCTGAAGCAGCATCGCTTTGAGGACGGCTGCCTGTTCTGGCGATGCATCAGGTCCACCAGCCTGGCCAAGTGCATCGATGTAGTCGTTCCAAACTTTCTCGCCAAGCATCTCTTTGAAATAGTCCACCAGCGAGATGGGAAGCACCCAGCTAGGTCTGCCACCTTCGAATGCGCTCACGCCTCGCAGTCCGTGGAGGTGCTTCGATACAAAACCTAAGACTGATCGAGGATTGCTCGTGGTCTCAAGTTCTACGCTTGACAGTAGTGCGGTGGTAGCCGGGTGCAGCGGGAAGCACCCTTTTGTGACAACTTCCTGAAATCTCTCGATGTCCCATTCCAATGTGTCGCTATAGCGCGAGGTGAAAATATCAAAACAGAGGTCACTTGCTTGGCCCAGTTGATTGCCAAAGGCTCGATTTGCGTAGAGTTTTGTCCAAGCAGATGGCTCTTGCTTTAGGTAAGCTGCAAGAACCTCTTCTAACGACGAGTGCAGCTGATAATGTTGGGGCTTCGGTAATCGATTTAGTTGCGTGGTTAAGCTCTGCAAAGAATCTCCATTGAGTAGATTCTTTGCAACAAGCTCTGGATCTCGTTGCGCAAGCGCGACGAATGCGACCTTGCCGCGCATCACGTCAACGCCATTCAATAGATCTTGGAGCGGCGCTCCTGGGCGGTCTTGAATACGGATAGCATAGTCCCTGACGAAAGAACTAAATTCGTCAAAAAGAATAAGAATTCCACCATAGGGCTTGTCGTCACCAACAGCGTTCTTCCCCAACCACTCGACCGCGTCCTTAAGGCTCAGACCGGCCCCAAAGTCCGGCGTGTAATGGTACAAGTGGACACAGAGATCACGCGTTACATCACAAGAGGAGGCGTCCTGGTGACGAATTCTCTCCAAGAGAAGATTTAAATCCAACTGTTGCCGAGAAAGGAACGATTCAGCCTTTTGTTTGAGTGAGTCCCCGTCCTTCAATATTCCATCTACGAAGCGCTCCGCCTCGATGTACCAAAAGGGAGCTTGAAGTTGGCTTCCATCGGCGCGAAGCCCATCTTCAACTGCCCGAAAGAACTTTGTCTGCAGGTCGCTTGGCTCATCGCCTTGCAATACCAGTACTAGGAATGGTTTGTGATTCCGCTTAAATCCTTCAAAGAAGCCGAACAACGATGCATCTTGGAGAGCATGCTGGAGTCGAGCGAGCACGCCATTAGACTCTGGACCGTCAGACGCCTTCCCGAAGTAGTTGGCCGTCGCAACTGCAAAATGACTCTTGCCGTGCCCGTATGTCGCGATGAAAACAAAGCGATTCGGCGGACTCCCTCCCATGTACGCTTCACAAATAAGTTTCAGGAGCTCAGTTGAAGATTTCCGTCCCGCAGCAGCCTTTCGCGTGAAGATGAATTCACGAGCTAGCTCAAGGTTCTTTTCGGAACGAAACTGAGCAAGTTGAACATCGTTTCGAAGCTCTGCGCCTGAACTCGCATTGGCGACTTCATCAACCAGCGGCATAGAAACTGCTGAGATATTTTGGCTCATGTTGTCCTATATCAAAATTTGAATGCGGGGTCCGCCCAAGTACTCAATCGACCAAACTGAATCCACGATGCTCTTTCGCTTTCTGGAAGCACTCGCACAGCTCGTTCTGGTATGGACAGCAGCAGGCCGCGGGGTCGCCGGAATGTCCCTCTCACGAAGTCCCAGAACCTCATCCGGTCATCGAAGGGAATGGAGGCAAGAAGCGCATCGATTCCAGACACCCAAACGCAGTATCCCGGCAAGGTTTTGTCCAATAGTGCTTCTGCAAGATCACTGATTATGACCTCACAACTGAGTCCCAAGTGCGATTGGTCGGGGGGGATTCGATTTGCTTTCCAATCGCAGATGTTCTGATAGCCAACTCCAAGCTCTACTGCCAAGTTTGCTTCAGTGCCCAAGAGCTTGATTGGGAGCTCCAGAATCCCAGTTCGAATGCGCAGTTCTTGGCTCGCGAGAAGCCGCACAAGTTGCTGAGGTTTGGGCTCAGGCATAAATGCCCGCCCGTAGCTCGTCAAGGGTGCCCCAGAGCTTGGTCACCACGAAAGGTGGCGCATCGCGCTTTATGGCGAGAATGCCGGCAGACTGAAGTTCAGAGAGGAGCGTTCCGAGCATTCCAGGTCCGAGGCAGAAGATACCTGCGAATCCGCGTTGATTTCCAAGAATCCTTCAACAGCAACTCAGATGCACCATTGCCTTGCCCGTCCCAATAATCTCCGAGTGCATACGCGAGCATAGATACCGGTGGAATTTCTGGTTGCTTCACTTCATACACGCCCTTGGCTTCCTCAGCGACTTCCACAAGACCAAGCTTTCCGAGTGCATCAGTCTTGTGGTAGGTGCCAAGAAAAGCAGTTGCTGTACTATCCAATGTACGGGGTGCGAGAACAGGCTGGGAGGAACTTTCAAGGTAGGAGCGAATCGAAGAAGATAGGTCTGCCCTGCGGACCGATTGACCAATTCGAAGAGCTGTGGTGACCAGATGGTTCCAGAAGGCGGGGCCCGGGCCGTGGGGCGCACTCAAGTGATAGTGCATCAGCCAAAGCGTTTCTTTGCGCGTAAGATTCGGGTCTTTTTTGAGCACCTCTCGTGCCAGTGGAGTTAGGTTCAACGTCCCGATTTCCAAGAAGCCAATCCCACGCGCATAGTTTGGCATTGCATCCACATAGTTCGAGCCGAGATTTGTCTCTGCAGAGATTGTTTCCGCAGAAAGCTCTCCGTCATGTTCATCGCAGACGCGAAGGACAGCCGCAATCGCGGGTATGTTGAGTGCAAATGTTTCGTGAAATGCTGTTCCGATCCGTCGTTCTTTGTTCACGGCTAATCCCTGTAGCCCAGCGGCGACAGTAGAGCTGGGTTCTGCGGCGAGTATATGCCGAGTCAGCAAAGCGTGCCGCCTAGGCGAAAGCTGATTCAGTCAGGGCACCTGGGGGATGGTGCGAAATTGATCAATTTGCGAAGGCAGCTCAAATCATACAAATTCAGTTCGCAACTTGAAAGCCAATTTTTCAGCATCTTGCCAATGGATTCAATGCCCTACGGTTGCCATTCAGGAAGCCTACCTAGAAATCTGTGGATTATTTATGGCAGATTAGGCAGGCTCCAGCACCTTCATCCTGGTCGTACAGTTCGTCAATGTCATCTTGCTCGCAAGTAGTTATCACTCGAAGGGGATTCGCTCTTCGACGAGCACGCTCTCTCTTCCTTCGAATCTCAAAGTCGGCTTCAATTTGGGCCATCCGTGCAGGCTTCTCCAATTCCGACAGCGGTTCGCCTTCACTCCAAGTAAATGGTGAACCATGACTAATTGCGGTTTTTTCGTACTCTTTTGCCTCTTCGAATTTGTCCGGATGCGTTTTCTTAAGGCGCACCCACTCAATCTTCTGCTGAAAGAAGCAGAAGGTGCAGCCGCTGCGGGATCGCCAGTCGTAATACTTTGGCAGACCGAGTCCAGATCCCCGCAGAATCTCGATTACGCCGTCTCGATCCACCCCTCCCTCTCGGAAGGGAAGACAGACTTCGAGTCGTTCGTGAGTCGAAGTATAGCCTTCCCGGTGATCTTCGTCTGCACGAATGGCGACGTAGCTGATGACAGTGTCTCCGGCTTCAAGCCAAGGTTTAACCCACTGCCGAAATGGCAGAAGTTTAAGTTGACGGGTGCACCAACGGGTCCGAGGCGACGGGAGAAAGTGTCCATACTGTCGGAGCCAGAAATCGAAGTTTCTGTCTGGGTTCAGGCGGTTAATTTCAGCTCCGAGGAAGCCTTCCAGCCGTCCGAGGAACTCATAAACCTCGGGAAGTTCTTTGCCAGTATCAGTGAAGAAGTACTCCATCGCTAGACTCGGATAGTACTGTTTCATGTACACGGCAAGCGCCGCGCTGTCCTTCCCTCCGGATATTCCGAGCACATGTCTAGTTGCCACCTGAATTCCTCCGCTTGCCCATCTCAGAAACCAGAACTGCGCCAGCCTCCGCGAGTGCAGCCAGAAATACTTCGTCGCTGGTCCCGCTTGCCTTCCGATTCTTGAGAAGCTCCTTGGCGAGACCCGCAGCCTTTCTCTTCTCATGAGGTGACACTTCGACAACTCTTGAAAGCGTCTTGGCGGTACCGTTGCATGGACCGAATATTACAGCAAGAGCATGACGTGTTTTATCCCGCTCTTGAATTGGTGCAAGCGCTTCAGCCTGTCTCAAGGAAAAAGCCCAAGCCGCAAACTGCATAGTTGCTGCCTCGATGTCTTGATCGTTCCAATCACGCGACGGCTTGCTGACAGCTAAACTGATCAATGACTCCAGATCCTGCTCGGCCGATCGGTAATGCGCAAGCCGCGTAGCAAAGGCATCAAGCCTAAAGTCGCCCGTGATGCCCGCCACTGATGCCCCTCGTCTGTTTAGGCTCTCGATGTCGCCATCGTGGCACAATGCCCCGAAGAGTAGCCCCTCAACTCTTCTTAGAGCCTTCGGGAAAGCAGTCTGCAGTTCTATCAGGCATTCCTCTAGGGCGACGCTGAAATCTGTTCCACGCGATCTCTCCTTTAAGGCCGATGCTATGTCGGTGAACAGGACTCGATGGGGATCGCTGGCATTCAAGAGAATCTGACGGATACCGCGGGCCTGGTCTGATATGGTGATAGTCCTCTTCGTCCAACCTGGAAGAGCAAGAATCAATGAGACCAACGCTCGTGATACTTCGAGCGGCTCAGAAGCTATGGTGCGGCCCAGCAGCGGTGAAAGAAAATCGCTGATTAACGAAAGAATGCCTTTCTTTCCGCTATCTGATTCCACAAACCTCCAAACAACGCTTCTCGGTTCCTGTAGCCATTCATCGATCTGAAGTGTGCCAATTTCTGGGACAAACATCCCGTCGTGATAGAGGGCAAGTGCGCCTTGGTTGGCGAGGAAGAAGGCGAGCGCAAGAACGGGAGCAACGCCGGCTTTTACACCGAACGGGGGCGCAGACCAGATTTCGTACAGCTCTGCGAGATTTAACTCCGCACCCTTGTGCAGAATCCGTCGTTTTGTTTCACTCCATAGCGGTCGGAGTGATGCACCTCGCCCGGTCAAAATAGGTCGATGAAATCCAATTCTTTCATCAGCCAAGCGATGCAGCGTCGTAGATTGAAGAATCGTGTAGTAAAGTCCAGCATCTGCGGAGAATCCATCGTACGAAAGTCTCTCCTTATCTCCGCTTGAAAACATTCGATACATGAGGTCTCTTCGTGCTTTCACTGAATTTGAGGAGGGACTCTCGCGATTAAGCAGCTCGCTCAAGAAGATTGGGGACTCTGGGAAAACATAGGCTGCAACCTTGGAGGCAAGCACCGACAGGCTCTGACCTGGAGCATGCTGCAATGCTTCCCCATTCCAGAACCAATGTGCGGACGAAAACGCGTCGCGCATAAGGTCATCGATTTCGGCGCGCAACGCCTCTATACGAGCTCCTATCTCGCGCGCGGCCACTCTGTCGCTGTCCAGCTCTTTCGAAGATGCATAGACATGTTTCAATGCAAAAAGCTCTTCGCTCAACTCGGCAATATGGGCCCCGTGCTCTGGTATGCCGATGAGCATCTCTCCATTGGAGACGTCACTGGATAGTCGTTCTGCAATCTTCCGTGAGCGGCTGGAAAGATCACCTTTGCTCGTCAACACCAAAAGGAATTCGCCACAACTTCCCGGCTGAGGTCTGAATTCCTTGCAATAAGTTTCGAGTTCCTCAATGACTCGGATGTTCCTGGTCAGAAAGTGCATCGCCCCAGTTTGCTGGTAAACCCGCTTGGCGAGAACCGGTGGCAGTTCTATCGACTTCGTCAGGGCATACACATCATGAGGACTCGCCTCAGCTCGAGCCTTGGCAACTGCTGAATCGATATCGAAATCGCTACCGGCATAGATTCCCCAAGCGGAGAGATGCTTTCTGTAAATGACGATTGACCACAAGGCAAGATCGCGTAAGGAGGCGTTCACTTCGGACTCGTCGATCTTGGGAAAACAGCTGCATAGTACATCGAGGACCGGGGCTAAGCCAGCGCCGGTTCTGAACATCTCAATGACTGCGATTGTCTTGACAAGTTGAACATGAAGCGACTTTCCTTTGATTTCTGTACGCTCGACCGCTTCAAGCCCTAGAGCCCATCTATGGCCGTCAGAAGATGCAAGAATGGCGGGCTCTAAATTGATATGCAAATAGTCCCAGAACTGCGCCGGAGAGTAGTAGCAGAAGCGCTCCACAGTGGCTCGTTCAAGGTACTCGCGGAATCCTGAAGGCTCCACCGAGTTCAAAAAACCAAATATACTTCTTTCGTTTTGCCCAAACCTTCGTCTTGAACTGGGGCCTAGTAGGGCAGCAGTCACTGGATGCAGAGGCCAACATGCATCTAGCCTAGAGCCAAAGTGCGCTGCAACAGCTGAACGCCGTTGCTCAATCGCATGCGCTACTCGCTTTGCAATGGCAGATGTTTCTGGATGCCTAGTTCCGCTCGAAGCAATAGCGGCTCCAATCAAGTCAATCTGTTCATCGGAACTAGCATTGAGAGAAATATCAAGAAATCGGCCTTGAACTTTTGCCCACTCATCACGTTCTTCTCGACCAAGGCGAGCAGCGTACTGATCAAACGATTGATGGAGGATGCCAACGACTACTAGTTTTCCTTTTGCTCGCGCAGCTGCCTCGGCTAGTTCTTGGTAGAAGTAAATATCTGCGCCCAATTGTGCAGAGTGTTCCAGAAACTTCCCCAGTTCGTCGACAACCAGGAGAACACCACGGGTCGATTGAGATTCGGCTAGGGCAACCAACTCGGAAATAACGTTCCTCGATTTGTCATTTCTTTTAGATTTACGCTCCACAGAAACTCGGTCGAGGCTAGCGGCCAATTCGTCCGTAATAGACGCTCGCTTTCCAACTAGCGGAATGACCACCCATTCGCCAGTGTTGGCAACATCGAAGGCCCTCGAAACCGAGCTACCACGCTCCACGTGAATCGCAGCTCTCGCCAGACTTCGTACCTTTGAGTCCTCGTGCACCAGCGAACAAAGGGCCAAGGCGAGAGACGACTTTCCGCTGCCATAGGGGCCAGTCCAGGTGAAGGCTCTCTGTTGAGTTTCGTTTATCTGTCGGGCTAAGGTCTCCAATGCCGCCGTAGCCGAAGGCTGTAAAACAAAACTCTCCAATATGTCATGTCGGCCAAGGTCCGCATCAAGGCGCACCGATCTAACAAAACGACTATTGATCGAAACACACGAGGCCAGATTCCTACTCATAAGCCTCCCGCAGCAAGCGGCCGCTCACATCTGCTCGATTGAACCGGTTAGTCTTGTGCACTTGACGGATTCCAGAGCTATCACTCCAGCGCAACGCTCCTTTGGTGATGTCCTCAATGCTTACGGTGAACTCTCCTACTGAATTCTCATCGAGCTTGAATACGCGCCCCGGAGAGCCATAATCATGCGCAATTTTCTCGAACGAGAGGACCGATGCGTTCTCCGGCTTCGAATTCCAGAATTCAATAAGGGCATATACAAAAAGAGAAGGCGACAGGGTGCGCTTCGGCCCCCTCCTGAACACATACGACCCACGAGACGCAATCTGTGGTTGAAGCAGTGCGAGTTCTCCCAAAAGCGGCTCTGCCGCATCTTCACGCGATCCGTTTGTAGAGCGGGGGGCGTAGCTAGATACACAGACATCGACATCTCGTACGAGAGTGCTAGTGCTGACCCGGTATGAGCGATCAGCGCAGATGTTCTTGAGCGATTTCACAATCGAATCTTTGTCGAATGTTTGCTCAATGACACAATTGAAGAGCCAGCGCCAAGTCGTTGAGCGACGCCCCACTCCCGCCAGTTTCCAGTGGACTAGCCATGCAGTAGTCGGGTGTTCGCAATATGGATCAAAGCCGGAAGATCCCAAAATAGCTGATGCTAAAGACGTTGGCCGGTATCCGACTTCGCTGTCTTCGAGAAACTCAGTTGCAAGCGACCAATGCTTGATCGCGGCCACCATGTTCTTTCCTACGCCAAATCGAACAATTGCGTCCTCATCAGCGAAAACGCTCTTTGACGATCCGGATTGCAGGCTGTCGTTGACGGCATCGAAGGCTTTGCGAAGCCAGAGTTGCCTCAATGGGAAGGTTTCATGACCTGAAAAATGCAGCGTTGTGTCGAGGCTAATAGGGGGCGTGAGCACGAATGCGAGTGTAACTGGAGATTCCCCCCAGTGGCAAGGTGCAACTGGGGATTATCACCAGCCGCGCGGAGGCCATTCCCTATGAAGGATGGTGTCGGCCTTATCGGTCATAAGTATATCATTTTCAGATACATATACGCTTTTCTCTCGCATGGCATCAGGACAGGCTTAACGAGTTCTGAAGACCTTGTTTCAAGTTGATCGATGAATCGGTGACGGTCGTGAGCTCGACTGCCTAGCGAACAAGTTCCAACACAGAGTTTTTGGAGAGATACATGCCAACCCGAGACTGAAGCTCGGTGAGGTTATTAGTAAAGATTTCACCGTCCTGTCGGGCGCATGAGGTTAAGACGTAACCGAAACGAGAAGTGAGCAGCTGCGTGTGAACTGTGTAGCATTGGCGTTAACTATTACGAGCTCGGAAGGCAGGCCCTACGAGCTGTGACACGTCACGGTATTTCCTCGTGGCACACTCTCCACGGCTGCATCTTCTAGACGCATTCCGTAGTCCATCTGTAGTCCAAACCTGCGGATCGGCACCGTCTTAGCCGCAATATTCCGTCTTTTGCGCTCTGCATGTTGTTGATTATACGTGCCATAGGGGGTTCGATTCCCCCTCCCGGCACCATACCTCTATGAGACCCGCATAAAATAAGGCTTTTTGACATCTGAAAAGTCCATTGTCAGGTTGTTGTTAGGTAAATTAGCACCAATCGTGCCCGTTCCTGCCTAAAAACATAAGTGGAGAACTTGAATGGCAAACCTGCGTGTGACGCTCGTCCAGTTGGTGAAAACCGCCAAGGGATGGCGTCGTTTCCCAGTTGAGGTTGAACGGAAGGGGCGGGGCCTTCAGGGGAAACTTGTCCACGGTGGCGGCGTGCGGATCCTTGAGCGTGGGGAGTATCAGCTTCGCTGGTACCTGGGAGAGAGCCCAAAGTATAAGCCGGTTGGAAAGGTTCTGGCTGACGCAGTCACTGCCCGAGACAACCAGATCAGCAATCTCGAAGCTGAGCGCGCCGCAAAGACCGCGGGTAGAAAGCTAGAGGATGCCAATGAGCGGAAGGCCCTAGAGACGGAGCGCGACAAGTTTATCGCCCGAAAGAAGCTCGTACGGCGCCGGGGCGGCGTTCCGCTCGACAAAGAGACCATTGACGCTTACCGCAACGCGATTGATGCATTCCTCGGGAGCAGCAAGATTATCTATGCGGACCAAGTGACCGATGTTCTGCTCCTCGAATTCTTCGAATCACTCCGCAAGCTCGGACGCGAGGAGCGTACCGTGCAGAACAAGTGGCAGTACCTCCGCACGTTCTTGAAGTTTTGCGGCCTGGACGCAACTGGGCTACTGAAGACCGATACAGAGGACAACCGCCCCAGCCCGCTGGATAAGCAGCCGGAATCCTACACGCGGGAAGAGATGGCGAAGTTCCTCCCGGCCTGCACAACCGGACGAGACCGGCTTGCGTTTGAGTGCCTGTTGAAGCTTGGGCTGCGTGAGAAAGAGCTAACCTTCAGTGAATTCTCGGATCTCCACTTCGAAGAGCGCTACATCTTTATTCACAACAAGCCGGAGCTCGAGTTCCGCACAAAGACGGGCAAGAGCCGCGAGATCACCATCGAGGCTGGTCTGCTGAAGAAGTTGAAAACCTGGAAGAAGAACAACAAAGGAAAACGATTCATCTTCGGGACAGCCAACGACCAGCCAAACGGACACCTTTTGGAAGCCTGCAAGCGCACCGCAAAACGGGCTGGACTCTTCTGCGGTGAATGCCCGGCCTGTATGAAAGAGGATGCCAAGTGGAAGAGCTGTGATCGATGGTATCTCCACAAGTTCAGAGCGTCGTTTGCGACGTGGAGCCTGCAAGCAGGCGTGGACATTAAAACGGTGCAGATGTTGATGGGTCATGCCAAGATCGAACAGACAGCAAAGTACATCGCGCCCGCCAAAGGCAGGGCGGCACAAGAGAAATTGAATGCAGTCTTCTTGGGGTTCTAATGGGCTGGGAAATTAGAAAGGCCGCCGAGTTGAGCAGACCGCGCATCCTCTCGCTGCGCTTGGTGAGCACCTGGAAGGTATGGCGCGGGGCCTGCATCATCACATCGCATACCTCGCGGATGTAGCTCTCCGGCACGTTGCGGTGGAAGAGGTCGCTGGCCGAGTTGACGAAAATCATTGACGGCTTGCGCAGGCGCAGAGGCTCTTCCAACTTGTGGGGCGCAAGGCGAAGGTCAAAGCCCTGCTCGAAGGGGTGGCCTGGGTGTGACTCTTCACAATCTGAGGCACCGGCTACCAACTCTCATGTGGAAGTAGTATAGCTTCACCCATAGATAGGAAAATATATCGTTTTTGATATATATTTCTATAATATAGCTAATAGAACATATTATGTGATTGATATATCATTCACGATATGACAGAACGCGAGCTGAATGCTTTCGCAAGCACAATCCGGAAACAGAGACGACAGCGTCATCTTTCCCAAGCTGAACTGGGCAAGAAGGTCGGCATGCCGCAGTCGCAGATTGCCCGCATCGAAGGCGGCGACTCCGATCTGCGGCTCTCCACCGTACTGGAGCTGGCACGAGTGCTCGATCTTGAGCCGATGCTGATCCCGAAGCAACTTGTTCCGGCGGTTAGCTACATGATTGTGCCCAAGAGCTCTGAAGGAGAGGAAAGGCCGGCCGCCCCGGAGGCGCGGCTGGTTGGAAACGATCCAGAGGATGCTGAAGATGAGCGCTAACCCAATTCAACGCCCCACAGTACTGGAGGTTCGCCTCAATCAGGTGCGGGTCGGCACGCTGACCAATCTTCCCTACGACCGCAATCTCTTTGTCTTCGACGAAGCCTACATCGAAGGTGCGGATCGGCCTGTGCTCAGCCTGAGCAACTACAACGCCGAAGGCGGTCTGATCGTCACGCCGCAGGAAGTCCAGACCAAAGCTCCGCCCTTTCTCTCGAATCTGCTCCCCGAAGGGAAGCTCCGCGAATATGTCTCCGAACGCGGTGGAGTTAAGCAGGCACGCGAGTTCTTCCTGCTGTGGCTGCTTGGAACGGACCTTCCGGGCGCCGTCGTGATTGTCGATGCTGACGGACGCCTGCTGCCTCCGCGCGAGCCAGGCAAGGAAGAAGCGCTCGAACGGCGAGAAGAGCTGCTGCGGTTTTCACTGGCTGGCGTGCAGTTGAAGTTCTCCGCCGTCGGCGATCCTGCCAGGCAGCTCACAATACCTGTTGAGGGCCGCGGTGGTTACCGGATCGTGAAGCTGCCTTCACCGAGGTTTTCCCTATTGCCGGAGAATGAATTTTCGATGATGACCCTGGCGCGGGAAGTTGGCATCGAAGTTGCCGATGTAGCTCTCGTTCCCACAGGCCAGATCGAAGGGCTGCCCACCGAACTGCGGAGCGAGAAAGCAAACTCTCTGGTTGTCCGTCGCTTTGACCGAACACCGGAAGGCGCACGCCTCCACATCGAAGACTTCAACCAGGTGTATGCGCAGTTCCCCGAAGACAAGTACAGGAATTACAGCTACACCAACATGGCCCGGGATATTTGGAGAGTTCTTGGCGAAGCTGACCTGCTTGAGTTTGTGCGGCGTCTCGTCTTCAGCGCAGCGATTGGCAACGCAGACATGCACCTGAAGAACTGGTCGCTGATCTATCCCGATGGGCGGAAGCCGAAGCTGGCACCGGCATATGATTTCGTCGCCACGATTGCCTACATGGACGACCGTAAGATGGCGCTCTCAATTGCAAAAGAGAAAGATACGAAGCTTCTCGATGAACGCCTGCTGGAGCGATTCGCCTCAAGGGCTCTTGTCCCGAAGAACCTCGTGCTTGAGGTTGCGCTCGCTACTGCCGAGCGCATCGTTAGCGCCTGGTCGCGTTTGTCGCCGGAGTTGCCGATCTCGCAGCAGGCCCGCGAGAAGATTGATGAACAGCTGCGATACATGCCACTGACTAAACGATTCCTCCATAGGGGTTGAGATAGCTACGGGAGACAAGCAAGACTGAAAGCAACGATGGAGGCAATCGGGATGAGACTTTACACCATTGGGTTCACCAAGAAGACCGCGGAGCAGTTTTTCACTACACTCTCAACCGCAAAGGTGAAGACGCTGATCGACGTACGACTGAATAACGTCTCTCAACTCGCCGGCTTCTCCAAAAGACTTGACCTGGAGTACTTCCTGCGCGTGATCTGCGGCATCGGCTATGTTCATCTGTCAGAACTGGCGCCCACGCAAGAAATTCTGGACGCGTACCGGAAGGGGAGACACGACTGGACAAACTACGAAGCCCAGTTCCTGGAGCTGCTGAAGAAGAGGAGGGTCGCGCAGAAGCTCGACCGCAAGATCTTCGACCGCGCGTGCCTGCTTTGCAGTGAGGAAACCGCGGATCAGTGTCACCGTCGGTTGGCCGCTGAGCACTTGCAGAAGAAATGGGGTG
This sequence comes from uncultured Acidobacteriota bacterium, assembly GCA_963719655.1. Taxonomy (GTDB): domain Bacteria; phylum Acidobacteriota; class Terriglobia; order Terriglobales; family Acidobacteriaceae; genus TOLSYN. Next base: position 61,400 of record CAVRDQ010000143.1, read on the forward strand.
GCATTGAAGTCGTTCATCTGTAGTCAGGCGGCATACTGTGGTAGCGAAAGCTATAGTGTGAGGCCCGTGTACAGAACTTCGAACAATATCAAATCATTCCGCGATCTTTGGCGTACAGCACGGCTTCGACGCGGCTATGCACGTCGAGCTTGGCGAGGATGTCCTTTACGTAGCCTTTCACCGTGTGCTCACTGAGACAGAGCTTCAGGCTGATCTCGCGGTTGCTGAGGCCCTGCGCGATGAGGCGTAGCACGGAGAGATCACGTGGCGCCAGGGATTTGGCCGCCGGAGTCTGTACCAGGTTGGTCAGCAATCCGGCCGCGCGCGGGTCCAGAGCGGCGTAGCCCTGCACCACGGCCACAATCTGCTCCTTGAGGCGCAGGTTCTCGGCATCCTTGAGAAGGTAGCCGCGGGCTCCCGCCTGGAGGCAGGCGTTGACCAGGTTCTGGTCAATAAACGCACTGAGGACGAGCACGGCGGTTTGCGGCCGCATCTGGTGAATGCGTCGGCAGACCTCGACGCCGTCCACGTCCGGCAACTTGATGTCGAGCAGTACCACATCCGGAAGAAGCTCGGCGACGGCGCGCAGGGCGCTTGCACCATCGGCCGCCTCGCCCACCACCGAGAAACTGCGGTCGGAATCGAGGATGGAACGGATTCCCTGGCGGACGATGTGATGATCGTCCACCAGCAGTACGCGAATGGGCTTCATTCGCCGACTCCTCGGGGCAACGGAAACTGCGCCTTGATCATGACGCCGCAATCATCATTATTGGAGATGGAGAGAACGCCTTCGGCACTGACCGCGGCCTCCCGCATGGCCTGCACGCCGAAGCGAAAGCGCGCATCGGTAGGCTCGAGCGATTCGGAACCGAGGCCGACGCCGTTGTCCTGAATGGTCACCACCACAGCCTCCGGGCGATGATCCAGGCTGACGATGACGCCGGTGGCGCGGGCGTGTTTGCGCACGTTGGAGAGCGACTCGCATACGATGCGAAAGACAGCTTCTCCCACGAGGGCCGGCAACGATGGCAGCGATGGCCCGGCGACCAGGCGGGCGGCAATGCCAGTTTGAACCTCAAACTCGCGGAGACGGGTCTCCAGCAGTGGCAGCAGTTCTCCGCCGCGCGGAAGATAGGGGCTGTGCAGGGCGAAGATGGCGCTGCGCAACTCTTCGCTGCTGCGCACCGAGAGGTCGTGAATGGACTGCATGTGGGGCTGAAAGTCCGGGCGGTCGAGCGTGTTTGACATGCACCAGCGCGCCTCCAGCCCGATGCTGAACAGCATCTGCGCCAGCGAGTCATGCAGGGCACGGGCAATGCGATCGCGCTCACGCACACGGGCAAGCTGCTCGGTCTTGGCGTAGAGGCGGGCATTTTCGATGGCGACGGTGGCCTGCGCGGCAAAGGCTACGAGCAGTTCCTCTGCATCGTCGTCAAAGGTGGCGCCATGGGGAGGGTTGCCCACCAGCAGCACGCCATAGGTCACTCCCTTGGCCAGCAGCGGCGCAGAGAGAAATGGTCCGACGGCCGGATGATCCACGGGCAGCGCGCCCATCTGGGAATGTTCGCGCACATCATCGAGACGAAGGGTGCGGCGCTCGCGGATGGAGTAACCGAGCAGGCCGGCGGTGGGCGGAGTAAGAGCTCCGCCATAACGGATGCCGCTGACCTTGAAGAACTCGACACCCGGATCATCTTCCTTCAATACCAACAGGCCGCCCATCGAGGCATTCAGCAGACGAGTTGCGCAGTCCACAATCTGTTGCAGCAACGGCTCCAGGTCAAGCTGCGCGGCAATGGACTTGGTGACGTCCATCAACTGCGAAAGTTGCTCCACCTGCTTGCTCAGCCTCTCCGTTGTGGCGTGGTCTTCCATGGGGGGCCTCAGACGGTGGCGGGTTGCAACAGGTCGGCGATGCGGGCGACGTGTTCGGCCAGCAGCGGCGAGGCGTCGAAGATGGAGCGTCCCTGCTGATCGGCCTCGATCGCTTCCGCCACGTAGGGCAAGGCCGCGATGAGCGGCAGCTCTCCGCGATTGCGGTTGAGAAATTCCAAATCCTGCGGGCTGCGAACCTTGTTGCCGATCATGGAGAGGCGCTTGATTCCAATGTCATGCGCCAGCTTCACAATCTGTCCGGCGGTATCCATGCTGCGCATTCCGGGCTCGACCACGACGAGGAGGTGATCCACGGCGTGTGCGGTGGCGCGGCCCAGGTGTTCGAGGCCCGCATCCATGTCCATGATGAGCAGATCGTGCTGGTGCAGCATGAGGTGCGTGACCAGCGCCTTGATGAGCGCGCTCTCCGGGCAGATGCAGCCGCTGCCGCCTTCGTCAATGGAGCCCATGCGCAGCAGGCGGATGCCTTCATACTGCACGCTGTAAAGATCCGGAATGTCATCCACACGGGGATTGAGACGGAAGTAGGTTCCGTAGGCGCCTTTCTCGGCTCCGGTGCGCTCCTTGATGAGATCGCTCATCTCGCTAATGGGAACAAGCTTCTGCCTCAGTTCGGCGGGCAGGCCGAGGGCGGCACCGAGACAGGCCGCAGGATCGGCATCCACGGCGATGACCTGAAATCCACGCGAGGCGTAGCAGCGGGCGAGCAGCGCTGAAACCGTCGTCTTGCCTACTCCCCCTTTGCCGGCTATTGCAATCTTCATAAATCCTTCCGACCTTCGCCTTGATTATTCACCAACTTCGTCCGCTTCTCCAGCATAAGTAGTGTGCAAAGCATCAAGAGCCTCTCTTAGCGGTCCGTGCACGAATAGCAGGGATCAATGGATGCCTGAATCAGCGGGGAGTCGGCTAGTTCGGCGTTCAACAGCATGGGGCGCACGGCGGGCATGTTGGCAAAGGTCGGCGTGCGAACGCGAACGCGATACGGAATGTCACTGCCATCGGAGGTGACAGAATAAAAGACCTCTCCACGCGGACCTTCAATGCGGCTGATGGCGGTTCCCGGCGGCACCTGGACAAAGGCAGCGCCGCGCAGTGAGCCGGCTGGCAGTTTCTTCAAGGCCTGGCGCAGGATGCGGCAGCTCTCCAGAATCTCCATGGCGCGCACTACCAGACGGGCCCGCACGTCTCCCGAAGTCTCCACCGGAACTTCAAACTGCAAATCACCATAAGCGGCGTAGGGAGCGGAGCGGCGAATGTCCTGCGTGAGGCCGGATGCGCGTGCCGTGGGACCGACCACTCCGAGGGCGATGGCCTGCTGGCGGGTGAGAACTCCCACGCCCGTGCAGCGCGACCGCACCGTGCGATCTTCGGTGAAGATGGGAATGATAGTGCGCGTGATCTCCCGCTCAAGGGCCGTGAGAGCGGCGAGCACCGGGGCCGTGTCGGTGATGTCACGATTGACGCCACCGATGCAGTTCATCGCGTAATTGACGCGATTGCCGGAGATGCTCTCTAGAACGTCCATGACGCGCTCGCGCAGGGCAAAGCAGCTCATGAACATGGACTTGAAGCCCATCAGCTTGGCGGCAATGCCCGCCCACAGAACGTGCGAGTGCAGCCGCTCCAGTTCCGCCAGGATGACCCGCACATAGAGCGCGCGCTCCGGAGGCTCGATTCCGGTCAGTTGCTCCACCGTCTGGCAAAAGGAGAGCGTATGCACGTTGGAGCAGATGCCGCAGACGCGCTCTACCAGGGCGATGACCTGTATGTAGTTGCGCCGCTCGGCAAGATATTCAATGCCGCGGAAGTTGAAGCCAACCTGGAGATCAACCGCGCGTACGGTTTCACCCTCGCAGGTCAGGTCGAGTTTGTAAGGCTCCTCGAGCGCAGGGTGATAGGGGCCGATGGGGATTCGATAGCTCATGGCCGTGGCCTTCCATTGCGAAGGTTAATGCCGGGCTTATCTTCGGCGCGCAGCATGAGCGGCGCGGTGGCGCGGCCGGAAAATTCAACGGCAAAGTAATCGTGGATTTCGCGCTCGGTCCAATCGGCGGCCGGGCAAAGGTCGCTGATGCTGGCGATGGTGTTCGCCTGCGTCGTCAACAGGAAGGTCAGCAGCTTGCCGTCAAGATCCCAGTGGTAGTCCATGCGGAAGCCACCGCCGGGCTGTTCGATAGCCGTGATGGTGACGAAGCGAGCCTGCTGCGCCAGCATAATCTCGGCAAGCTTCCGCGCGTCAAAGCCGGGCGCGGCCAAGTCCGTACAGTCCAGCCACCAGGAGCCGCGCTCCTCGCGCCACTCCGTGGTGATACCAAGCGAGATCGCGATGGCCTGCAGTCCGGTCATGAATGTACTCCTGTGGCAGTCAGCATCTCCTCTGCGCAATGTGCGGAGCGGCACTTGGGACAGAGCCTGCTCGACGCTGAAATGTGGCTGGAGAGTTCGCCAAAAGCTTTCTCCAGCAGAAGCTGATTCACCGGCTCATAGACCGCGCCGCACTCGGCGCAGAGCGGGTACGGCAGGCGCTCCACGTGTCTCAGGTCACCCGTGGCGTGATAGGCATCCGGACGCATGGCGCTCATGGTCAAAAGATGCAGCGGGCAGTAATCCGCGCAGCGACCGCAGAATGTGCACTTGGCGGCATCGTAGATCCACTCATAGTCGAGTGCATGGTGCTGAACCTCGATTGCGCCAGAGGTGCAGACGTAGGCGCAGGTTCCGCAGCCGACGCACTGCGCTGCATCGCTGATAACGCTTCCACGATAGCCAGTAGGCGTGGCCGGAAACCTCGGGAAGCGGAGCGTAGTCGAGCCAAGCGCGAGATTCTCCATCAACATCCGGACGATATTCATGGCTTCACCCTGGGGTACACGGCCAGAGCCAACGCAATCAGCGCAATCACAAATCCCGGACGCCAGTAGAAGCCCAACGACCGGTGCAGAGTGAGTCGCGCCGTGGCCGCGGCTACCAGCGACAGCAACAGCACAAGCACAGCCGAGGCGAGGACGAACAACGCCACGGAAACCAGGGCCCCACCATGCGGCAATAAGAAGCTGACGACGACGCCGGTGAGTGCCACCCATTCCAGTCCGTGGGCGAGTTCCCAGAAAGCCAACTCCGGGCCGGCGTACTCGGTGAGGGGACCCGCGTAAATCTCCTGCTCGGCGCTTGCCGTGGAAAAAGGATTCAGGCGCAGTTTGGCGGGGATGCACAACAGAATGGCGAAGAGTGCGATCCAGCGCGCGGGGTTGGAGCCTTGTGCGGCCGCATCCTGCAAGCGAAGGCTGCCGCCGGCCATGGCGAGGGCTCCAAAGGCGGTAAGGAAGACCAGGCTGTAACCGACGCTGAAGACGGCTTCTCGGGTGGCCCCTATTTCGCCGAAGAGCGAGCGCGAGGTGAAACCCGCCAGAATCAGGAAGAGCGATGGCAACTCCAGCAGCATGATGAGCAGAACCAGATCGCCGGTGAAGCCTCCACCAGCGGGGTATACCGGCAGAAGTGAGAGCGCGGCCAGCATGGAGGCCACCGAGAGCAGCGGCCACAGATGCATCAAAAGGCCTTCCACTCCGCGGCGCGGCAGCGGCGCTTTTGCCAGCAGCTTGATGAAATCAAAGAAGGGCTGACCGAAGGGAGGGCCGGCGCGGCGCTGCATGCGCGCCACCGCCTTGCGCTCCATCCATACGAAAAGCCACGCGCAGGGTACGGCGAAGAGCAGTCCGGGGAAGATGAGCAGACGCGCAAATCCGCCGAAGAGGTTCATGGCTTTGGCCTCGGTGCGGCGGCGGCGCGCTCGCTGAGAATCTTTGCGGCCTGCGTGATTCCATTGAGAATGGCGTCCGGGCGCGGCGGGCATCCTGGAACGAAGACGTCCACCGGAATATGGCGTTCGAGTGGACCTGCGATGGTGGGGCTGCCGGCAAAGGCGTTGCCACTGGCCGGGCAGGAACCGATGGCGACGACCGCCTTGGGAGCGCACACCTGTCCGTAGACCGTGTGGATGGCCTCGACTGTGTTGTGCGTCACCGGGCCCGATATGCAAAGAATGTCGGCGTGGCGCGGACTGCCCTCCAGCAGCACGCCCAGGTGCTCGGCGTCATAACGCGGAGAGAGGCTGGCGATCAATTCGATATCACAGCCATTACAACTGCCGGCATTCATGTGGAAGATCCACGGGCTACGGCGGCGGCAATGGCAGACAAGACGCGTCCAGAGGCTCACCGCGCGCCTCCCAGTGCGGACAGAATTGCATCCGGGAATATGGCGGTGGCCAGCGTTGCAATCGTCAGCATGGCGAGGGCAATCACCATCAGGATGGGCTCACCCGTGGATTGGGGTGATGCCTGCCCGGCGGCTTCCTCTTTCGAAGGACCCCACCAGATCGAGGTCAACGCACGCAGGTAGGCAATCAGTGCGAATCCGGACGCGAGCAGAAAGACGAACAGCAACCAGTCGCCAGCATGGCAGGCGGTTTTATACAGCCTCCAGCGCGCCGTGTAACCGAGGGTCGGCGGAATGCCGAGCACGGTCAACATGCCGAACAGAAACGCCGCCGCGCTCAGGGGATAACGTGCAGCCAGTCCTGCAGCGTCTTCGGTCAGTGCGCCGTCCGCCTCCGGATGGCTGAGCGAAGCAAACAGCAAGGCCTTGGCCAGCGAGTGCGCGGCGGCGCCGAAGATGGCGCCCTGTATCCCGATCACGCTGGCCGAAGCCACACCCATCAGCAGGAAACCCATGTCTTCCACTGTGGAGAAGGCCAGCAACCGTTTGAGGTTGCGCTGGGTCAGCATCAGGAATCCGCCGGCGAGCGCCGTGATGGCGGCCATGGCGATCCACACGCCGCGCGGCGAGAGCAGCCATGGGTGCGCCGTGGAGAGTGCGATGAACTCGGCGAAGGCGGCCATATCCACTACCGCGACGATCAGCCCGATGACCAGCGACGGAACGGCCTCTGCGACCTTCGGCAGCCAGAGGAAGAGCGGCACAATGGCGAGCTTTAGCAGGAATCCTGTGATCAGCAGTGCGCGCGCCCACTCCGGTGCCGCGTGAGCCAGTGCAAAGTCCCCGCCGAACATGGCACAGGCCGACAGCAGAACCGCCGCGAGGTAAGCCCACGACGCCGCACGCGACTTCGAAACACGCCAGACAAGAACCAGTGCCAGCAGCGAGGATGCCTCGAGCAGTGCCAGTCGCAGCCCGGGGCCGGTAGCCGCCATGCCGGCGACTGCCAGGAGGCCGCTGGGAAGAAGCTGCCAAAGCTGGGGCCTCCACCGTGGAGTCGCGGCCGCCGCCATACACAGAGCAACCAGCGCGATACCGCAGCAGGCGGCGAGCAACGGCGGCACACCAGGCGGAGCCTTGAACTCGACCGGCGCTGCCGGGGCCAGGCCATAACGAATAACAATGACTCCGAGCGCGGCGAGGGCCACCAGCCAGGTGGTGGTGCGCTGCTCGATGACGTTCACCATGCGCGCGACAGCCTCCGCCAGGGCCATCACCGGACGCCAAATCGCCAGGTAGTACTGATCCACGTCGGCATGAAGGAAGAAGCTCTTCCACTCTTTCTTCAGCACGGCAGAGAAATCGCTGGCCGGAAACGTGCCGTTGCCGGGCAATGGCTGGCCACCGGTAAAGACTCCGCCACCGGCCACTCCAGTGGCGGCGCCTGAGCCAACCAAGACGGGCGCGGGACGAAGTGCGAGCACGACCATCGCACCCAGCGCGACAGAGACCAGGGCAAAAAACAATCCGGTGGTGGACCACCAAGCGCCGTAAGGAGTAACCATCCCTAGCCAGGAGACTTCCACCACGGCGGGCATGCCGAGCGCGCCAAGCACCGGGTTCAGCAGATAAAGGATTGCGAACTGCGGAGCCACGCCCAGCACGATGCTTCCGGCGGCCAGCAGCCCCATGCCGAGAACCATCGAGTGCGGAGCCTCTCTTGCGTTTTCCGTGCGCGGCCCGGTTGCGCCAAGAAAGACGCTGCTGGTGACTTTTGCGCCGGAGAAAACGGTTCCCACGCTGACCACCAGGGCCACCACGGCGGGCACAATCTGCCGTTGCTGCAAGGCCGCCGTAAACAGCAGCCACTTACTGACGAAGCCGCTCATCAGCGGAATGCCCATCAGGCTCCCGACACTGATCAGCCAGCAGAGAAATGTCCTGGGCATCTTCGACGAGAGGCCACCGAGCTCATTCATGTCCCTGGTGCCTGTGGCGTGCTGCACGCCGCCGGCGGCTAAAAAGAGTCCACCTTTGAAGAATCCGTGATTGAGGCAGTGCAGAAGACCGGCGGTGATGCCAAGTGGTGTGCCCAGTCCGATGCCGGTGATCATGTAACCGATCTGGCTCACGGTGTGGAAGGCCAGCATGCGCTTGACGTCGTTCTGCACCATGGCATACATCACGCCGACCACCATGGTCACCGTGCCGACCCACATGACGGTGGCGGACCATGACGCAGGCCACAGGGCAAAGCTGTGCATGCGCGCCACCAGGTAAACACCGGCTTTCACGTAACAGGCGGCGTGCAGCAGTGCGCTCACCGGTGTCGGCGCGGCCATCGCCTCTGGAATCCAGGTATGTAGCGGCACCTGCACACTCTTGGCGCAGGCCGCTACCAGCATCAGCACAAACAGCCCGCCGGTGAAAGCCTTGGAAACTGCGGGGCTCGTCCATAGTGTTGTGCCGGTGCGGACGTACAGCAGCACCACCGCGGCCAGCAGTCCGTATCCGGCCAGGTGCGTCATCAGCAGAACCTTGCGCGCGCCGCTGACCGCCTCCGGATTGCGATACCAGAAGCCGACCAGGCCGAACGAGCACAGGCCCATGATCTCCCACCAAAAGTAGAAGAGAAGAAGGTCTGCGGTGTAGACCAGCCCGACCAGTCCGCCGACGAAGAGCAGCATGAGCGCGTAAAAGCGCGTGCAGGCCGCGTCGTTCCGCATGTAGTCCACGGAGTAGATCAGCACAATCGCGCCGATCACGGTTCCCATCAGGGCGAAGAGCAGGCTGAGCCCATCCACGTGAATGGCCAGCGCGAGCGGCCCATCCCATGGCGAGAGCACGCCATCCACTGCGCCTCCACTATGGATAGTCGGATAAGTTGCGGCGATGCCAAGCAGGCTAAGCAAGCTGCAGAAGACGGCGACGACACCTTTGGCGCGAGGCGAAAGAACACGGGCCATGAGGAGTTGCAAGACAACTCCCGCCAGCAGCGGGCCGATGCCAAGCAATACCGTGGATGCAGGTGTCAGGCTCATGGGACCTTTTGAAGCAGCGTGCGTGAAAGCCTGCGTTCAACGGCCGCTATCTTGCGGCAACCGTTGAACGCAGCAGGGAGCAGTTCTCCTCACACTGGCAATCCGAGGCCCTCGCGCTTCTTGTTGATATGCGCTTCGATCAGGTCGGCCGCCTTGAACGGGTCTGGCTCGACGGCGAACTTCGCGCCCACCACGCCTTCCGCGCCGTTGACCAGAAGGTCCGTGACCGCCGGACCACCCAGAACCGGCGGCATTACACCGAGCACGGTGAAGACGCCGCTGGCAACGGCATAGGTTCCAATCGCAACCGCCTTCTCGCTCATCCACTCCGGAGCGGCGGCGGCGGCCGGCAGGTCGCTGATGTCCACGCCGAGCGCATTGGCGATGGCCGCGCAGGCCACCAGCACGCGGCTGTTATCCACGCAGGAGCCCATGTGCAGCACCGGCGGAATTCCCAGGGCCTCACAGACCGAGCGCAGTCCCGCGCCGGCCATCTCTGCGCCCTCCTTGGGCAGCAGCAGCCCTACCTTGGCGCAGCCGATGGCGTTGCATCCGGTGGTCACCACCAGGATGTTGCGCTTGATCAGCTCCTTGACCAAATTGACGTGCGAATAATCGTGCTTGGTCTTGGGGTTATTACAGCCGACGACGGCGGCGATGCCGCGAATCTTGTTCTGGGCAATCGCCTCTATCAGGGGCGTAAGCGTGCCGCCCAGAGCCTTGACGATAGCTTCCACGCTGAAACCGACCATGCACTGGGTTTTCACCTCCGGGATGTGGACCAGCGCGGATTTGCGGAAGCGATAGTTTTCCACCGCCGTGCGCACAATCGTGCTGGCGATCTGGTAGGCGTGCTCCTCGTTGAACTCGATGTGCGTGGCTCCGGTGAACTTCGCCTTGGAAGAGGTGGTGATGAACTTGGTGTGGAAGCATCCGGAGACCGTGGCGAGCGACGGCAGAATACACTGCACGTCCACCACAATGGCCTCGACCGCGCCGGTGGCGACCGCCAGCTCCTGCTGAATATAGTTGCCCACTGAGGGGATTCCCTGGCGCATCAGAACTTCATTGCCGGTGCAGCAGATGCCGCAGACATTGATGTCCTTCGCACCATACTTGCGAGCCAGAGCCACCAGTTCCGGATCGCGGCTGGCGGCCACGATCAGCTCGGAGAGGGTAGGCTCATGGCCATGCACCATGATGTTCACTTCATCATGCTTGAGCACGCCCAGGTTCACCCAGGACATCCGCGGCGTCGGCGTGCCGAACATCACGTCAGAAAGTTCGGTGGCAATCATCGAGCCGCCCCAGCCGTCGGCAAGAGAGGTGCGCAAGCCCTGCAGCACCAGGTTCACCGGGTCATTATCCACGCCGATATGGGTGCGATGCATGGTCTCCACCACCTCGCGGTCAATGCCGCGCGGGGCAATCTTCAGAGTCCTCCATATTTCCTGCCGCTTCTGCGGAGCGCGTTTGGTGAATGCCAGCTCGCCCTCCTGCTGCCCAAACTGGGCAAGCATCTGCTTGCCAACCTCGATGGCCATCTCCTTGATGGGGGTCTCCGCGGCAATGCCCAGTTCCGCGGCCAAAGCCTTCAGCTTGGCCTCGTCACGAACCTTGTAGTCCGTAATCTTGCCCTCGGCGGCGAGCAGGAAGGTGTGCGCGATGTCGCGTCCGTGATCGGAGTGCGAAGCCGTTCCCGCGGCGATCATGCGGTCCAGGAAGCGGGCCACAATCACGTCACGGCCGGCGCCGCAGACTCCAAGCTTCGGTCCGGCATCCTCAAAGGGCGAGATGCGGCAGGGCCCCATGGCGCAGTTGCGGCAACACAGGCCATTCTCTCCAAAGCCGCACTGCGGTTGCATTGCGTCCAGCCGGTCCCAAATGGTCTCTATGCCAGCCTTCGCGGCGTGGTCGAGCATCTCATGGGTTGCCGGATCAATACTTCTATCCAGTATCTTGGTGGAATAGCTCATAATAAGATTCCTTCCGCAGCAAAACCTATTTGTTTTCCGCCGCGCCGGCCTGCGCTTTCAGGGCGGCAAGATAGCGTTCCGAAGAATCGTGCATGGCGCTCTCCATCACCTGCTTCGGCACAGTCAAGCTGATTGCCCTGGTCGGGCAGGAGTCAATACAGGCTGGCCCCTCCGGCCTGTCAACACAGAGATCGCATTTGATGGCCGCGCGTTTACTGTGCGAGTTTGCGCCGACCGACCCCATCTGAATCGCGCCAAAGGGGCAGACCATCATGCACAGCTTGCAGGCAATACACACCTTGGGATTGACCGCCGTATAGGACTCGGTACGATAGGTCGCGCCCGTGGGGCAGACCTTGACGCAGGGAGCGTCCTCACACTGGCGGCATTGGGTGGGAAAGTTTGTGCCGCTGACCCGCACCACTCGATTCCGCGGTGACAGGGCTTCGGCGGCGATGGTGGCGCCCACAAATGATCCTGCATGTGTGTGGGCGACGGCACAGGCCAGCTCGCAGGTGTGACATCCCATACAGCGCTCGGGATTAACGAGTAAGAAGGCCCCCAGATGATGGCTCATGGTTCACCTCTGAGCACGAGAGACTTACGGCTGAAAAGCGTATCGCCAAGCATTGCATTCGCATAGCCCCCGTTCGACTGAATTTTCACCCCCCGGATGGGGGTGGAAAGCAGACTCATAGGTCGCCTGAGAACGTGCTTTTCCAGAGTCCCGATGTGTAGATAAGTTGTGTCGATCGCAAATTGCAAGGGCTCGCCAGCCCGCCTGAGCTCTTGTATGAAGTGGGATTATCGTGCTGTGCTCGGTTCAATTGTCGTGTGCCGTCGTTGTGTGACCTGGCTGGGCTGATCGGCGGCGGGCGTGGCCAAACAGAAGCTCTTACACCTACCTGCAAATCCCCAATACCCCTCTACCCCCCAGGGAGTCATCCCCCTACTGGGAGGAGAGCCTTCCTAAAGCCTCCTGATACAGAGACAGAACCCAGCACCCGGGCCTCCAGGGTGACAGCTATTTACTACACAGTATATTTTTCCTGTCAAAAATGACCCCCTTTTCGAGAGCCCCATTTCATAAAACAGGATCAAACGCCGGGAATCGTTATACTACTTGGATCATCCCCTCGGAACATGCTGTAAAAAGTGTCGCGTAAGTGATCATTCCCCCGTGAAAAGATCTGTTTTCACACTCTCCCAGCCATCGCGATTACACCTTACGGTCCCTAGTTATCACTGAGTAATATTCTGTAAAAAGCCGGAGGCATCCAGCGCCCCGGCCCTCGGCCCTGGCCTCCCCGCCCGCGCGAGGAGGATTTTTCCTTTCCGCCGCGAACTACCTAGTCATTTTCTCTCGATTGGCCGTGGGATCGCTCTGGTCTGTGCTGACCGGGCTGATCATGTCGGCCCAGGAGAGTGGGGCGAGCGGGGTGAAGTCGGCGCAGACGTAGCTGATGGTCTGTTCGGTGAAGGCGTCGTTGATGGAGTACACGGTGCCACCGGTGACGAACTCGACGCCGAGGAGGCGGCGGAAGCTGGCATAGCCGTACTCGTTGGAGAAGATGGCGGTGATGTTGAAAGGAGGAAGCTGATCGATCTTGGTGTAGGTCGTGTCCTTGCTCTTGTCGCGCAAGGCGAAGGCGGAAAGGAACTCGATCAGGACATCCTGCATGCCCTGGGTGAGCACCAGGGTTCCAGCTACGGTGCGGCGATATTTTGGCAGGTTCGGTGGTTTCGGTTAATCTTCTTGACAGATCGACGGTATTGCGTCGATACTACAATCGGCCATTTATCGGCCTGAACCGGGAGAGTCCCCTATGAAACAGAATCGCCGTCGTCGTCACCTTCGCCCCCGCCCCAGTCGCAGCCAGGTCAACCAGCAGATCGAGCGGGTACGCTCTGCCATCCAGCTCTTCCAGATGGAAGCCCTGCTGGAGATCCATAAGCCGCAGCCCAACCTTCCCCGCCTCCGCTTCCTTGATGCCGCGGTCGGCCAGATGAAGGATGAAGTGCTCGCCCTGGAGCAGATCTAATGAAGCGCGCCGCCCTTTACATGCGGGTATCCACCCTGGACCAGCACCCGGAGACTCAGCTCTACGACCTTCGGGGCCTGGCCAGCCAGCGCGGCTTCGAGATCGTTGAGGAGTATACCAACCGGATCAGCGGCGCCAAGGCGCGCCGCCCTGGTCTGGACCAGCTGCTGAAAGATGCCCGCCGCCGCACTTGTAGTAGTTACCGGGAATCACGTAATCCACCACCGTCGGGTCGCAGTTGGTGTCCACCACGGCCACTTACCGGGATGCCCAGCTTGCGGGCTTCTTTCACGGCAATTGTCTCGTTGTTCGAGTCGACGATAAACAGCGCGTCCGGCAGGCGCTTCATGCTCTTGATGCCGGCCAGGTTCGCCTGCAAGTGCTTGCGCTCCCGCTCCAGTTTGATTACTTCTTTCTTGGTCAGTAGTTCGTAGCGGCCATCGGTGGCCATCTCGTCGATTTCCTGAAGGCGCTTCACCGACTTCTGCACCGTCACCCAGTTGGTCAGCAGGCCCCCCAGCCAGCGCCCTGGTTAATGTAGGGCATTCCCGCGCGGGTGGCCTCCTCGGCCACGGCTTCCTGCGCCTGGCGCTTGGTGCCGACAAACAGAACTGTCTTGCCGCTGGCGCACAGCTCGGTGACAAACTTTGACGCTTCCTTGAATAGCTTGAGCGTATTCTGCAGGTCGATGATGTAGATACCGTTGCGCTCGCCGAAGATGTATTCCTTCATCTTGGGATTTCCGCGCTTGGTCTGATGCCCGAAGTGTACTCCCGCTTCGAGCAGCTCCTTCATTGTGATCGTGGCCATTGGCCTCCTTCGTGGATTAGCAATACAT
>CAVRDQ010000144.1:0-27814 GCA_963719655.1 uncultured Acidobacteriota bacterium
CATCGACTCAAGTTCCGGAACCGGAACCATCTGTTTGCCGATGACGGCGGAGATGTGGCTGAACTTTTCGGCCGTGGCGCGCGTGTAGTTCGTCACCGTGGCGTCGTTCTTCAGCAGCCGCTGACCACCTTGAAGTAGGAGATGCGTCCGGAAAAGGGATCACTCATGGTCTTGAAGACGAACAACGAGAGCGGCTCAGTGGATGCCGTCTTGCGTACCGGGGGTTCGGCCGCCGCAGTGGCGGCCACACCCTTCACCGTGAGGCGCTCGATGGCCGTCGGCACGTAATCCACCAGGAAGTCCAGCACCTCGTCGCTGCCGATGTTGCCCAGGCCGCTGGCAAACAGCACCGGGAAGAGACGATCCTCGCGGATGGCGTTGTGGATGCCGCTGACGATGTGCTCCTCGGCAATCGTGCCGCTTTCAAAGAACTGGCTGATCAGCGCGTCGTCGCCCTCGGCCACCAACTCCACCAGCGCCTCGTGCGCGGTCTTGGCCTGCTCGGCCATGTCGGCGGGAATCTCCTCGACCCGCGCCTTTCCGTGGCCGCCCATCTCGTGTAGTAGGCCTTCATCTTGACCAGGTCCACCACGCCCTTGAAGTTCTTTTCCGCGCCGATGGGAGTCGCACCGGAACCACCGTGCGGCCAAAGGCGCCGGTCAGCGAATCCATCACGCGGCCGTAGTCGGCGCGTTCGCGATCCATCCTGGTGCACACCTCCACGCGTGGCAGCAGGAACTCCTCGGCATAATTCCAGATCTTCTGCGTCACCGCCTGCCACGCCGCTCACCGAGTCCACCACCACCAGCGCGGCGTCCACCGCAGGAATCACCATCTCCGCCTCATGGACGAACATGTTGAACCCGGCGTATCAATCAGGTTGATCTTCGTCTTGCCCCACTCGGTCGCGGCCAGCGCGGCCAACACCGTCATCTGTCGGAGATCTCTTCGTCGTCGTAATCGGTTACGGTCGAGCGTCGTCCACCCTGCCCAACCGGGGCGTACTGCCCGCAGTGTAGAGCAAGGCCGATACCAGCGAGGTTTTGCCCGAGTGGCTGTGGCCCATCACGGCCACATTCCTAATGTTTGCGCCTTCGTAGGTCTTCACAAAAGACCTCCCCAGGTGTTTCGATTCACCTCACCGCCCAGGGGCAAATGGCCGCGGGCGTCATCACTGCCAACCACGTAACTGCCAGCCTCGTCCACTCCACCGCCCCGACGCGCCGAACCGCTGCGCCGCGGCCGTCATGGTTCAGGCGGAGATGCCCGGCCAGGGTGCACCGTGAAGGGGCATGCCGGCCAACTGCAAACGGAGAAATCGTAGCACAGCCCCGGAAGCTCACAATTTTTACCGGACGTTGACCGATTCTCTCCCCGTCTGTGATACACCCGCCGTCGCCGGCTTGCCATAGGCATGGGTCACATCAGCTGGGGACGCATCACCATCCCCGCCGCCGCTGACGACGCCGGTCGCCCGGTTCAAATCCCGGAGCCGCAGTTTTCCTGTCTGTCCCCGCCCGCCTGCCACCGCCGCGCGCTCTCTGGTAGACTGCCAACACCAGTGGGGAGCCCCCGGAAGAGCCGTCAAAATGCACACCTGGGAACAGTCCGGTTCGCGATTCAGTCGCTGTGGGCCAACAAGCTCCGCAGCGTGCTCACTTTGCTGGGCGTGGTGATCGCCGTCGCCACCATCATCGCCGTGGTGACCTTCTCAAGGCATCAATGGCTTTGTCGCGGGCAAAATCTTCAACCTTGGCGCCGATGTCTTCATCGTCAGCAAGGCCCCCAACGTCATTACCAATGTGGACGAGTGGGAGCAGAACCAGAAGCGCAAGAAGATGAAATATAAGACTTCCAGCTGGTGCAGGAGGCCTGTACCCTCTGCAAGAACGTCGGCGCCTCGGCCTACATGAAGAGTGTGAAGATCAAGTACGGCGAGCAGTACACGGACGAGACGATGGCCCGCGGCTGGACCACCGGACTGACCGAAATCTACGATCTCGATCTTCACTCCGGCCGCTCCCTGACCGATACCGACATACGCCTGGGCTCCGACGTTGTGGTGATCGGCGCCGACATCGCCGACAAACTGCTCCCGGGCACCGATCCCCTGGGCAAAGATTGGCGTCAACGGGCAGCCCTACCGCATCATCGGCGTCGCGAAACCACGCGGCAAGGCCCTTGGCCAAAGCATGGACAACTGGGTGGTCATCCCGCTCACCGCATGGTTTCGCCAGTTCGGATCGCAGAATATCGTGCTCCGCATCTGGGGCAAGGGCTATGGCGTGGGCGCTCCCATGGAAGCCGCCATGGACCAGGTGCGCGTCGTGGTGCGCAGCCTCCGCCATGACGCTCCGGGGATGCCGGACAGCTTTGTCATTGAAACAACCAGAGCTTCCTCTCCCTGTGGTCGAACTTCAGCGGCAGCTTTTTTGTGGTGGCAGTGGCGCTGGCTTCCATTTCGCTGCTGGTCGGAGGCATTGTCATCATGAACATCATGCTCGTCAGCTAACCGAGCGCACCCGCGAAGTCGGCATCCGCAAGGCGCTGGGCGCGCGTTCGGGCGATGTTCTTCGCCAGTTCCTGATTAAAAGCGCGGTGCTCTCCCTGATTGGCGGAGCCATCGGAATCCTCGTCGGCATCCTCATCGCCAAGAGCGTCACCCTGGCCATCGGCATGCCCAGCCAGGTCAAGCTGTGGAGCGTTCTCATCGGACTGCTGATGGCGCTCAGTGTCGGCATCTTCTTCGGCGTATACCCGGCGCGCAAGGCCGCGCGACTGGACCCCATCTCCGCCCTGCGTTTTGAGTTATGAACACGGAGCTATGACCATGGCCGATCGCATCCACTCCTCTGGTACTTCACGGTATAGGTGCCCACGCCAAACTCCGGCTGAAAGAGGCGCAATGAGGGCGAGGCCGTCTGCACATGCGGCAGGTCCTTCATGGCCTCGGCGTCTTCCCAGGTGAGCTCCTTGCGATTCAACATTTCCGCCGTGGGACGGCCCAGGCTGAAGACGTTGAAATGGAAGGCGAAGACGACATTGGAACCGATCTGCTGCACCATCTGTTCGACATTGCTGTTCAGTCCGCGCACCACGCTGCTGACGGTGATGACCACACTGACGCCGATGACAATGCCGAGGATGGTGAGGCCGGAGCGCATCTTGCTGCGCACCAGGGTCTCACCGGCGAGGCGGAAGATCTCGCGGAATTTACCAGAGGAGTGGATGCGATCGGCCATGGTCATAGCTCCGTGTTCATAACTCAAAACGCAGGGCGGAGATGGGGTCCAGTCGCGCGGCCTTGCGCGCCGGGTATACGCCGAAGAAGATGCCGACACTGAGCGCCATCAGCAGTCCGATGAGAACGCTCCACAGCTTGACCTGGCTGGGCATGCCGATGGCCAGGGTGACGCTCTTGGCGATGAGGATGCCGACGAGGATTCCGATGGCTCCGCCAATCAGGGAGAGCACCGCGCTTTCGATCAGGAACTGGCGAAGAACATCGCCCGAACGCGCGCCCAGCGCCTTGCGGATGCCGATTTCGCGGGTGCGCTCGGTTACGCTGACGAGCATGATGTTCATGATGACAATGCCTCCGACCAGCAGCGAAATGGAAGCCAGCGCCACTGCCACCACAAAAAAGCTGCCGCTGAAGTTCGACCACAGGGAGAGGAAGCTCTGGTTGGTTTCAATGACAAAGCTGTCCGGCATCCCCGGAGCGTCATGGCGGAGGCTGCGCACCACGACGCGCACCTGGTCCATGGCGGCTTCCATGGGAGCGCCCACGCCATAGCCCTTGCCCCAGATGCGGAGCACGATATTCTGCGATCCGAACTGGCGAAACCATGCGGTGAGCGGGATGACCACCCAGTTGTCCATGCTTTGGCCAAGGGCCTTGCCGCGTGGTTTCGCGACGCCGATGATGCGGTAGGGCTGCCCGTTGACGCGAATCTCCTTGCCCAGGGGATCGGTGCCCGGGAGCAGTTTGTCGGCGATGTCGGCGCCGATCACCACAACGTCGGAGCCCAGGCGTATGTCGGTATCGGTCAGGGAGCGGCCGGAGTGAAGATCGAGATCGTAGATTTCGGTCATTCCGGTGGTCCAGCCGCGGGCCATCGTGTCGTCCGTGTACTGCTCGCCGTACTTGATCTTCACACTATTCATGTAGGCCGAGGCGCCGACGTTCTTGCAGAGGGTACAGGCCTCCTGCACCAGCTGGAAGTCTTCATAGCGCATGTTCTTGCGCTTCTGGTTCTGCTCCCACTCGTCCACATTGGTAATGACGTTGGGGGCCTTGCTGACGATGAAGACATCGGCGCCAAGGTTGAAGATTTTGCCCGCGACAAAGCCATTGATGCCGTTGACGAAGGTCACCACGGCGATGATGGTGGCGACGGCGATCACCACGCCCAGCAAAGTGAGCACGCTGCGGAGCTTGTTGGCCCACAGCGACTGAATCGCGATCCGGACTGCTTCCCAGGTGTGCATTTTGACGGCTCTTCCGGGGGCTCCCCACTGGTGTTGGCAGTCTACCAGAGAGCGCGCGGCGGTGGCAGGCGGGCGGGGACAGACAGGAAAACTGCGGCTCCGGGATTTGAACCGGGCGACCGGCGTCGTCAGCGGCGGCGGGGATGGTGATGCGTCACAAGGTGATGTGACCCATGCCTATGGCAAGCCGGCGACGGCGGGTGTATCACAGACGGGGAGAGAATCGGTCAACGTCCGGTAAAAATTGTGAGCTTCCGGGTGCTGTGCTACGATTTCTCCGTTTTGCAGTTGGCCCGGCATGCCCCTTCACGGTGCACCCTGGCCGGGCATCTCCGCCTGAACCATGACGGCCGCGGCGCAGCGGTTCGGCGCGTCGGCGCGGTGGAGTGGGCGAGGCTGGCAGTTACGTGGTTGGCAGTGATGACGCCCGCGGACATTTGCCCCTGGGCGGTGAGGTGAATCGAAACACCTGGGAGTTGCTTTGTGAAGACCTACGAAGGCGCAAACATTAGGAATGTGGCCGTGATGGGCCACAGCCACTCGGGCAAAACCTCGCTGGTATCGGCCCTGCTCTACACTGCGGGCAGTACGCCCCGGTTGGGCAGGGTGGACGACGGCTCGACCGTAACCGATTACGACGAAGAAGAGATCTCCAGACAGATGACGGTGTCGGCCGCGCTGGCCGCGACCGAGTGGGGCAAGACGAAGATCAACCTGATTGATACGCCGGGTTTCAACATGTTCGTCCATGAGGCGGAGATGGTGATTCCTGCGGTGGACGCCGCGCTGGTGGTGGTGGACTCGGTGAGCGGCGTGCAGGTGGTGACGCAGAAGATCTGGAATTATGCCGAGGAGTTCCTGCTGCCACGCGTGGTGGTGTGCACCAGGATGGATCGCGAACGCGCCGACTACGGCCGCGTGATGGATTCGCTGACCGGCGCCTTTGGCCGCACGGTGGTTCCGGTGCAACTGCCCATCGGCGCGGAAAAGAACTTCAAGGGCGTGGTGGACCTGGTCAAGATGAAGGCCTACTACTACGAGATGGGCGGCAACGGAAAGGCGCGGGTCGAGGAGATTCCCGCCGACATGGCCGAGCAGGCCAAGACCGCGCACGAGGCGCTGGTGGAGTTGGTGGCCGAGGGCGACGACGCGCTGATGAGCGAGTTCTTTGAAAGCGGCACGATTGCCGAGGAGCACATCGTCAGCGGCATCCACAACGCCATCCGCGAGGATCGTCTCTTCCCGGTGCTGTTTGCCAGCGGCCTGGGCAACATCGGCAGCGACGAGGTGCTGGACTTCCTGGTGGATTACGTGCCGACGGCCATCGAGCGCCTCACGGTGAAGGGTGTGGCCGCCACTGCGGAGGCCGAAGCCCCGGTACGCAAGACGGCATCCACTGAGCCGCTCTCGTTGTTCGTCTTCAAGACCATGAGTGATCCCTTTTCCGGACGCATCTCCTACTTCAAGGTGGTCAGCGGCGTGCTGAAGAACGACGCCACGGTGACGAACTACACGCGCGCCACGGCCGAAAAGTTCAGCCACATCTCCGCCGTCATCGGCAAACAGATGGTTCCGGTTCCGGAACTTGCCGCCGGCGACATTGGCGCGGTGGCCAAGCTGCGCGAGACCCTGACCGGTGACACCCTGGGCGACAAGAACGCGCCCATCCAGTATCCGGCGGTCAACTTGCCGGAGCCGGCCATCACCTTTGCCATTGAGCCCAAGACGCGCGCCGACGAGGACAAACTGGGCGTGGGCGTGCACAAGCTGATGGAAGAAGACGCCATGCTGCGCTTCTTCCGCGATCCGCAGACCAAGGACTTCCTGATTGCGGGCACGGGCCAGCAGCACATCGAGGTGATCGTCAGCAAACTGAAGCGGCGCTATCACACCGAGGTGGTACTGAAGGCGCCGAAGGTTCCGTACCTTGAGACGATCCGCGGCCTGGCCGACGTGCAGGGACGCCACAAGAAGCAGTCGGGCGGCCATGGACAGTTTGGCGACTGCAAGAT
Organism: uncultured Acidobacteriota bacterium; assembly: GCA_963719655.1. Lineage (GTDB taxonomy): Bacteria > Acidobacteriota > Terriglobia > Terriglobales > Acidobacteriaceae > TOLSYN. The sequence goes on from CAVRDQ010000144.1 coordinate 6,504, forward strand.
CAAAATGTCTCCGCTCGAGCGCGGCAAGAAGTTTGAGTTTGTGAACAGCACCTTCGGCGGCTCCATTCCGAAGAACTTCATTCCCGCGGTGGAAAAGGGCATCCTGGAGGCCGCCGCGCGCGGCTACCTGGCCGGCTACCCGGTGGTGGACTTCCGCGTGGAACTTTACGACGGCAGCTATCACGACGTGGATTCGAACGAAATGAGCTTCAAGACGGCCGGCCGCATCGCTTTCAAGAAGGCGATGGAAGTGGCCAAGCCGGCGCTGCTGGAGCCGGTCATGCAGGTGGAGATCACCGTGCCGGACGAGTTCGCCGGGGCCATCATGGGCGACATGAACTCCCGCCGCGGCCGCATTCAGGGCATGGACAACAAGGCCGGCAACACGATCATCAAGGCGCACTGCCCGATGAGCGAGATGCTGACCTACGGCACCGACCTGACGGCCATGACGCAGGGGCGCGGCTCCTTCAACATGGAGATGGACCACTACGACTTTGTGCCGGCGTTGCAGCAGGAGAAGATCATCGCCGCCGCCAAGGCCGCTGGAGCCGGGCTCGAAGAGGAAGAAGAAGAGTAAGTGTGCTGGTACGCAGACAGCAGAAGGGCAGCCCCGGCGGGCTGCCCTTCCTGTTGCGCTGCGGTGCTTGCCCCGGGGCCCGGCACGGGTTATAGTTCCGACGCGCGCGTCACCGGCGCACAGGATTTTCAGGCCGGAATGGAGGAAGCATGCTGAAGGCACTGGGAGTGGGATTGCTGATGTTGGCGATGTGTCCGTTTGCGCTGCCCACGGCGGAGGGTTGCCACGAGGAGAGGGATCGGCTGCGGGATCGCCGCCATGCCCTGGACGAGGATCTGCGGCACTACAGTCATCGCTGCGAGGGAGTGCCTCCGCGCGTGTATGCCGACCGCGGCTGCCGCGAGTGGAGGCACCGGATTGACAACGAGAAGATGCAACTGGATCGCCACCAGCATGAATTCGAAATGCGCTGCCGGTAGATTAATAGACGATAGACAGCAGAAGGGCAGCCCCAAAGGCTGCCCTTCGTTTTGCCACCCGCGTGCAGTGCGGCAGCGGGCGGAGAAGTTAGTAGCGGTCGTGCAGCGCGTGGTGGATGGCGCGGCGGGCCTCGTCAATGTGGCCGAGGGCGCGGCGCTTGAGACCGTGGTTCCACCGGTCATCTTCGCGCTGGTTGATGTCATTGTAGGCGCCGTCGAGCAGTCCGAGAGCGCGATGGAAGCGGTCGGGAGCGCCCCAATGTTCGTCCACCGGAGGATGATCGCTGAGCGGCTTGCCGTCGTCAATGGCGGCCTGCTTGATGTCATTGATGGCGGCGTCAATGGCGTGAATGGCGCGGGATTCATCGGAATCCACGCGGCCGTTGGGTACCCAGCGGTCCAGGTGCGCGCGGGCGTGGCGCAGGTCGGTTAGCGCGTGCAGGTAGGCCGGATGGGCACCGGGTGTGTCCGCCGCGGCAAATGAGGTCAGCAGCGCGGCCAGGGTCAGCAGCATGGCAATTTTCACAACGGTCTTCATGGGATCAATCTTCTCCAGTCAGGTTGTGGTTCGATGGTTCTCCGGCGTGGGCATGCAGCCAGCGCCGGAGGGCTTGATACCGGAATTCTCATACCGGAATTCTCATGCCGGAATTCTCAAAGATGCGAGCGCGAAGACTACTCCTTGCCTTGCACTTTGATGCCGTGACGAACCGCCTTGCAGGCGTCGTCAAGCTGATGCAGCGAGCGGTGCTTGAGTCCGCGCGCGAAGGAATCAGACTCGCGCTGGTCAATGTCCTGGCGGGCCTGCGTCAGTAATTCAAGAGCGCGATGCAGACGGTCTCCGCCCGTCCAGCGGGAGTCCAGTGGAGGATGATCGCCCAAAGGCTTGCCATCGTCAATAGCGGCTTCGCGCAGCATGTGCATGGCGGAGTCAATATCAGAGACGGCCTGCTGCTGATCGGCGTTGACGCGGTAGTTGCCAGTCTGAACCATGAGCAGGGCCCGGGCGCTGCGCAGGTCGGCAAGTGCATGAATGTAGGCCGGGTGTTTGCCCGGAGTATCGGCCAGCGCGGTGGCGCACAGAAGGGTGACGCCCACAAAAAAGCAGCCGAAGAGTTTGAGAAATTTCATCATCGTTTCATCTCCCCGTCGCCGGGATGGAGTCTTCCTGCCAGTCGTCTTAACCCGATCTGCGCGGCAAGGTTGCTGTGGGCGGGCGAAAGTTTTTGCCGTGCAATGGCGGGGACAAAAAAAGGACGGCCCCGGGGCCGTCCCTCATATTCCTGCGAACCAGATTCGCCTAGAAGAGTGTGTTCGTCTTGCGCGGAGCCTCCAGGCCAAAGTGCTGGTAGGCCAACTGGGTGGCCACACGGCCGCGCGGCGTGCGGTCCAGAAAGCCGATCTGGATGAGGAAGGGCTCGTAAATCTCCTCGATGGCGTCGGGCTCCTCGGCCAGTGCCGCGGCCAGTGTGTTCACGCCCACGGGACCGCCCTGGTACTTCTCGATAATGGTGAGCAGCAGGCGGCGATCAATCTCGTCAAAGCCATGCTGGTCCACCTCGAGCATCTCAAGTGCGGCCTGCGCCGTGGGACGGTCAATGTGTCCGGTGCCGCGCACCTGGGCGTAGTCCCGCACGCGGCGCAGCAGGCGGTTGGCGATGCGCGGTGTGCCACGGCAGCGGGTGGCAATCTCCAAGGCGGCGTCGTCATCCATGCCGACGTTTAGGATCTGCGCCGAGCGGTTGAGGATGATCTTCAGGTCGTCGTGCGAGTAAAACTCCAGGCGCAATACGAGTCCGAGGCGCGAGCGCAGAGGGGCCGAGATCAGCCCGATGCGCGTGGTGGCGCCGACAAACGTGAAGCTGGGAATCTCAAAGGAATGAGTGCGCGCCGAAGGTCCCTGGCCGACCATGATGTCCAACCGGCAATCCTCCAGCGCGGAGTAGAGCAGTTCTTCGAGAGCCGGCTGCAGGCGGTGGACCTCATCCACGAACAGCACCTGGCGCGCCTGCACGTTGGTGAGGATGGCCGTCAGGTCGCCCTTGATTTGCAGCGTTGGGCCGCTGGTCTGCTGGAAGGCCGAGTCCATCTCATTGGCGATAATGGCCGCCAGAGTGGTTTTGCCCAGTCCCGGCGGGCCGTAGAGCAGGATGTGGTCGAGAGCCTCTCCGCGGGCGCGTGCGGCGGCAATGGCCACGGCAAGGTTTTCCTTGACCTTGGATTGGCCGATGAACTCCTGCAAGCGCTGCGGGCGCAGCTTGAGTTCAAAGGTCTCCTCGCCCTCTAGCGGAGCGCCTGCCACCAGTCGGGAACGGTCTTCGGGATGCGCTGCCATGACAGCGATGTTATATCCCCGGAGGCGCGGGCGGCAATGTGGTAAGGGATATGTAAAATCCTCAATTTTCTGGACAAGGCTGTAGTCCAATGCGAATCTAACCAGAAATCTCTGGAGTTCCTCAATGCGATCCTCAATTTTGCTTCTCCTGCTTGCCGTATTACCGGCCGCTGCACAGGTGTCTTCTCCTCCGCCGCGATTTGAGGATTATCCAGTGCACGAGAACTGGGAGAGGAAAGTGCCCAGGATTCAGTTCCAATCACGGGCAGATAGAATGTACCGGACACAGTTCATCAATGCGTCACGAGAGAAGCCAAACTTCGCGGGTCATTATCGGCTAACAACTTGGGGGTGCGGTACATCCTGCCTTGAAGGGGGAATTGTAAATCTCTCAGACGGCTCGCTGATTCCGGTGCCCGTCTCCGGCTATGGAGATAAGACTAAATGGGCTCTTTGCATTTTTGTTACTGGAGGGGAATATGCAGGTGCTGCCCAAACTCGTGTAGATAGCAGGTTATTAATTACGCAGTGCTCAAACGCCTATCACAAACACGATGGCGGTACATACCTGCGCACGACCTATTACACATTTGAACATGGCAAATTCAGAAAAATCGCGGAGGAAATTGGAAAAGAGCGAGTCTTCTAATGAGCAGGACTATTTTTTATGGACTGGCCCCACCAGGTGATGACGCGCTAAACTTCTTTTTTCGCTGAGGAGAGGTCTGCATGGTGCGTCGTCTGTTTTCTGCTGTTCTTCTGCTGGTTGCGCTCTGCCTGCTCAATCTTCCGTCCCTGGCGCAGGGGCGCCCGTTCACCTTTGAAGACATGATGAAGCTGAAGCGCGTCGGCGACTTCACCATCTCGCCGGACGGCCACTGGGTGGTGTTCAGCGCCGTGGATGTCTCACTGAAGGAGAACACGCGCAAGGGTCATCTGTGGATCATTCCCACCGCTGGTGGTGAGGCGCACCGGTTGACCGAGCCGGGCGCGGGCACGGAAGACCGTCTGCGCTTTGCTCCCGATGGGCGGCACGTGCTGTACACGGCTGTGCGCAACGGCCAATCGCAGATCTATGAGCAGCTCTTTCACGCCGAGACCGGCACGCTGATCGGCTCGCCGCGGCCATTGACGGGCCTTTCCACCGAGGCCGATGGCGGGACCTGGTCGCCCGATGGCAAGAAGATTCTCTTTCTCAGTTCGGTGTGGCCGCAGTGCCATGATGACGCCTGCAACCGCCAGCGCGACGAGAAGGCGGAAAAGAGCCCGGTGAAGGCGAAGATCTTCGACCGGCTGCTGTACCGCCATTGGGCCGCCTATGAGTCGGGCAAACGCTCGCATCTCTTCCTGGCCCTGGTGGATTGTGGCGATGTGGCTTGTCCCGCGCGCGACCTGACGCCGGGCGACTGGGATGTGCCGCCATTTTCGCTGGGCGGGCAGGACCAGTATGCGTTTTCTCCCGATGGCCACGAGGTGGCCTACGTCAGCAATCACGATCCGGTGCAGGCGATTTCGACGAACAGCGATGTGTGGACGTTGTCTCTGCTGACCCTTGATGCTCGTCCGATGAACCTGACGGCCAACAATCACGGCTCGGATTCGACGCCCGTCTATTCGCCCGATGGCAAGTACCTGGCCATTCGCTCGCAGTTCCGCGGCGGATATGAGAGCGACCGCTTCCGCCTGCAGATCATCGAGCGCTCCACCGGAAGGATCATCAACCTGACCGAGGGCTTTGACCGCTGGGTGGAAAGCGTAGCCTGGTCGGTGGATTCGCAGCACCTGTACATTACGGCCGAAGACGCGGGCGACGCGCCCATCTATCGCCTGGACCTGACGCCGACGGCGCAGCCGCGGCTGCTGGTGCGCGGCTTCAACGACTCTCCCATGGCGACATTGGATGGCCGCACGCTGGTCTTCCTGCGCAACTCGGCGCGCTTCCCCAATGAAATTTTCACGCTCTCTCCCATCGAGCCTCACGTCGCGCCCCCGCCGGTGACGGCCAACAAGCCGGCGAAAGGACATCATCTGCCGCTGATGGGCAACCGGGACTCCGATGCGCAGCCGGCTCCGCCGCGCGCCGTGTACTCCGAGAAGGATGACAGCGTGGCCGCGCCGAGCGGCGAGCGCCGTTTGACCCACATGAACGATGCGGTGCTCTCCCAGGTGCAGATGCAGCCGGTGGAGTGGTTCTGGTTCACCGGCGCGGAGAAGAAGCAGGTCGAGGGTTTTCTGCTGAAGCCGCCGGGCTTCGATCCCGGACGCCGCTACCCCGTGAAGTTCCTCATCCATGGCGGTCCGCAGGGCGCCTGGGGAGACGACTGGAGCTATCGCTGGAATCCCAACCTCTTTGCCGCCTCGGGCTACGTGGTGGTGATGATCAACCCGCGCGGCTCAACCGGATACGGGCAGGCCTTTGTGGACGACATTAACGGCGACTGGGGCGGACGCGCCTATGAGGACCTGATGCTGGGCCTGGACTACGCCGAGCGCACCTTCAGCTTCATTGACAAGGATCGCGAGTGCGCCCTGGGCGCCAGCTACGGCGGCTACATGGCCAACTGGATCCTGGGCCATACCGACCGCTTCAAGTGCATCGTCAGCCACGACGGCATGTTCAACCCGGAGAGCGCCTATGGCACCACCGAGGAGCTCTGGTTCAACGAGTGGGAGTTCAAGGGCACGCCGTGGACGAATCGCGAGCTCTACCGCAAGTGGTCTCCCGCACTGGCCGAGACGAACTTTAAGACGCCGACGCTGGTGGTGCATGGCCAACTCGACTACCGTCTTGACGTAAGCGAGGGTTTCCAGCTCTTCACGGCCCTGCAGCGGCAGAAGGTGCCCAGCCGCATGCTGTACTTCCCGGACGAAGGACACTGGGTGCTGAAGCCGCAGAACTCGCAGCTGTGGTGGAAGACCACCACCGACTGGGTGGACTGGTTCATCGGCACGCCGGGCAAGCATCCGGTGGATGCTCCACCGCCGGAGGAATAAGCCTCATCGCGGAAACAAGAAAGGCGCCCTCTCGCGGGGCGCCTGTTCTTTTGTGCGATGCGCAGAAGTTACTTGGTTGCCGTGGCTTCTTCCTTCGGAGTCGGCGTGAGCAGCGAAAGCCTCTGCGAGGTCTTCAGGTCCTGCGCGGAAAGATGCGCGCCGCCCAGCAGCAGCAGTCCGCTGAAGAAGGCCCAGAAGATGAGCGTGACCGAGACGTAAAAGGGACCGTAGGCATCCTGGAAGCCGACCACCGGCAGCGAGGCGACGTAGAAGAGCTTTGCCACCTCCCAGAAAAATCCGGTAATGATGGCCGCCGGCAGTACCGCGCGTGGTGACACCTTGCCATTCGGCAGCAGCCAGTAAATGGTGAAGAAGATCAGAACGCTGGCCACCATGCCAAAGGTCTTCATGGCCACGTACTGCATGGTCCAGTTCAGGCTGCCGACAAGCTTCATCAGGAAGACCGCGATGGTGCCTGTGCCCAGGTGATCGCCCAGCCAGCCCTGCGCTGCCTGTGCCGGGGCCCACACGCCGGCCGTGGCACCCACGCTGAGCATGGCCAGCACGCCGCAGCTCAAGGCCACACCGAGTGAGACGACCTGGTTCATCAGGTAGTTACGCGACTTGAATCCCCACACCGAGTTCAGCGCCACTTCCAGCGGTTCAAAGACGCCGGTGCAACTGACGAAGAGCATGATGATCGAGATCAGCTTAACCTGGTGCGAGCCGGCCATGGCTCCCACCTTGCCAATGATGAAGGCCTGGTTGCTGGGCAGGTAGGCTTTCAACATGCGGTTGACCGACTCCACCATGGCCGGCGAGTGAAAAACGCGCTGGCTGACGGTAAGCATCAACACCGCGGCGGGGAAAAACGAGAGCACGGCGCAGGCCGCCACGCTGAAGGCGTAGGTATGCACCTCTGTGGTGCCAAGGTACTTCAGTGTGGACCAGCCGTTGCGGCGGAGCGTCTGCAACATCGAGGTGCGCAGGCCTTCGATCGCGTCGGGATGGCGCGGTGTGGCCGCGCCAGATGTTTCTTGATTGATCATGACTGCTTTCATTGTACCGAATTCCGGTATGTCGTTTTTCTAAGCGGGCGATCCTGCGATGTGGCACACGGCGAAAGTAATATGGAGTAACTGCTCCGCATTATTGTGCAAGATGTGAATTTCTGAAGAGAAAAGCCGCCATTTTGCATACCCCCCATATGGGAGTTATTTTCTCCATGGAACTAACATTCGCTTGCTTTCACTTCTTGGTTAAGTTACTTAAGGTTGTGAAGTGGACGTGTCGGCTCCAAACACATGTATAGGTTTGGAGCAGAAGTGGAGTAGATGTGCAGTCGGTTGTAAGCAAGTTATCGAATCCGGATTCCAGTAACCTCTCTCCGAAGATGTTGGTCTGACGAGTACGTGGTGAGAGGCGGCTGGAATCCGGATTTGTGTTCTTGCGGCAATTCCGGAGGCTGCGAATGTAAAGCAGGATCAAACCTCCGGAGCTGTGCTTCTGAGCTCTGTCCATGAAGACTGTTGTACTTGCAAGAAATTGAAAGGAGCGGCTGTGAGAGAGAAAGGTACTGTGAAGTGGTTTAACGGCGCGAAGGGGTACGGCTTCATTCAGCGCAGCACGGGTGAAGACGTGTTCGTGCATTACTCTGTGATTCAGGAAAACGGGTATCGTACCCTGAACGAAGGCGAGACGGTGGAATTTGAGTGCGTCACGGGGCCGAAAGGCCTGCAGGCTCAGAACGTAAACCGCGGATAATCATCCCAACTTAGCAACAAGTTTCAGACTAAAGGCCCTGATCCCCCAGGGGCCTTTTCTCTTGCCCGCAAAGGCACCACGGCGGGTGTTACCGTCGCGACTCCAAACAGAAGATCGAATCAGGCGCAGCAGAGTTCGCCGAGCAGGAGGCGTTGCTCCGCCGTTGGGCCAACGAAGTGGACTCCCACGCTGTAACCCTGGTGGCGTGCGATGACCGCTTTGAGGCTGAGCTGACCTCGTCCGCCCGGCAGGCGCAGAGTGAGCAGCACCAGGGTGCCGCTGGGCAGCGGCCGGGTCAGGGTCAGTCCAGCGCCGAAGGGCGACAGATCACGGGTGCGGGCCTGCACTCGTACCTGCTCTCCTCCGGCGACAATGGCAAGAAGGTTGGCGCGGATGTCCAGCGGGCGGCGGGCGACTCTGCGGGCGGCCCGAGAAAACAGGCGGCTGGTGCGCGGGCGTTCCGGCTCAAGGAAGATGGGTGCCGTCGTCATCTTTGGTCCCCAGGTCATGACTCTCCAGTCGCGCGATGGCCCAGCGGGCGTGTTCGGCCACGGCCGGGTCGGAGTGCCGGGCAAGCTCACGCAGGCGCGGCAGGTGTGCACGGTCGCCGCTGTTGCCCATGGCCAGGGCGGCCGCACGGAGAATTCCCCGGAGTTTGGCGCGCTTGACGGGCGTGTTGCGGAACGTGCGCCGGAACTCCTCCTCGTTCATACAGGAAATCCAGTCCAGGCGGGGATTGACGAGTTCGGTACGCGGGCGCAGCGCGGGGTCGGCCGAGAACGGCGCGCGACGGTTCCAGGGGCATACGTCCTGGCAGATGTCGCAGCCGAACAGGTGCCTCCCCATGGCGGGACGGAGCTCTTCTGCGACCGGTGAGTGCTGCTCAATCGTCAGGTAGGAGATGCAGCGCGTGGCATCCATCTGGCGCGGCGCGGTCAGGGCCTGGGTGGGGCAGGCGTCCAGGCAGAGCGTGCAGCTGCCGCAGCGGTCTTCGGCCAGCGCGCCGGTGGGTAGCTCCAGCGAGGTTAGCATCACGCCGAGAAAGAGAAAGCTGCCCAACTGCTGGTTGAGGATCAGCGTGTTTTTCCCCGTCCAGCCAATGCCGGAGTGCGCCGCCAGAACGCGCTCGACCACCGGACCGGTGTCCACATAGCACCAGGTGCGGGGCGCCGGCAGATTGCGCGCGGCGGCTTCGGCCAGCAGCCGCGACTCCAGGGCCCGCAGGCGTGGCAGCAGCAGATCGTGGTAGTCGCCCTCCAGAAAGGCGTAGCGGGAGATCCATCCGCGGCTGGGGTCGTCGCACTCGGTGGAAAGCGGCTGCGCGGAGTGGTAGCTGGCGGCGCAGACGATGGCCGAGCGTGCCCAGGGCGCGGCATTGGCCACGGCGGCGCGCTTCAGTTCGCCCTGCTCGTTGCGGGCGGCCAGGTATGCCATCTCGCCGTGGCGGTTGGCGGCGATCCAGGCAGGGAAGTGCTCCAGTTCGGCCAGCGGCGCGGCCGGGGCGATGCCGCAGAGGTCGAATCCCTCTTCGCGGGCGGCCCGGCGGACGAACTCGGCAAGCGCTTCGATGGCCTCAGACCTCCTGGCCTGGCGGGCGAAAGAGCGGCCCGGAATCGCGAAAAACGGTGACAGGGCAGTGTAACGGAAGCCGCTCCGGCAGTGCGACCAGCCCCGGCTGCGCCACCCAGCGGGGGTATGATAAAATCTGTCAATACAGTAAGACTCTCTAAAGACCGGACATCATGCTCTTCTCCAAAGAATACGTGGGCTATCTGGCCCGGCAAGTCGTGAAACGCCTGCAGGCGAACCACTTCATCAAGACCACCACACCAGAAAAGGTGGCGGAGCGGGTGCAGAACTGCATGGTTGAGGAGCTGAGCCTCGAGGACCGCATCAACGATGAAGTGCGGGTCATTCTTGAGGCGTACTCCGATGAGATGCGCAACCGCGGCGCCAATTACCAGGAGATGTTCAAGAAGGTAAAGAACGAACTGGTGCGCAAGTACAAGGCGGTGCTATGAGACTGTCTCGCGAAAAACTGAACAAGCTGGCCGCCGCCAGCACCGAAAATCTGGCCGGCATGAGCGACGTGGAATTCCTGGAAGGCTACGACGATATTCGCCAGGAGCTACGGCGTGTACTGGAAGACCTGCTGATGAACGAGGAAAAGCTGGACAAGGCCGCGCGGCAGAAGATTGAGAACCAGACTCGCATCATCCCCGAAGGCAGCCCGGAATGGAATATTTTGTACCATAAGTACTACAATGAAGAGGTCAAGAAGTTAGGTATTTAGCTGAAAACACAAGACTTATCGTGAAAAGCCCCGCCTTTGAGCGGGGCTTTTTCCTGCCTGCGAATGCCAGCTCAGGAGAGGGGCGACAGGCTGTAGGGTGAGCCATCCGAGCTGCCTACGCCGTTGAAGATGTACACCGTGCCCTGGTAGCTGGTGTAGAAGCAGCGTCCGCTGCTGGTGCCACAGGATGAGTCCGTGATGCTGGCGCCGGTGGGTGCGGTTTTGACCTCGTAACCGGTGGTGCCATTCGCGGCCGGAGGAGTGCAGGCCATGGTAAAGGCATACCCGCTCTTGACGCCACTGGCGAGCTGGACGTCAACCAGGTCCGCGGCCGTGGAGTTGACCTGCGTGCTGCCCAGCGGCGGACCGAGGTAGCTGAGCTGGCAGGCGTAGGTTCCCAGGTCGGGATAGACCTGCAGGTAGCCAATCTGCGCGGAATTAATGGCGCGCAGCGACTGCACGGCAGAGGCCTCATTGGCCGCCACGCGGGCGCGCAACAGGTTCGGGATGGCGATGGCGGACACGATGATGATGATTCCGACGGCAATGAGCAACTCCAGGATGGTGAATCCCCTCTGCTGTCTGTGCCTGGATGTGTACTGCAACATACTTGGCCTTTCCGTTGAATCAACGTAACTCCATGGTGCTGTTAGCCTCTCAGGCGCGTCAACGGAGCAGGCAGCCCGTCCGGTTACGAGAGTTGGAGGTCGGTACGCCACCGGGGGATGACCTACTGGTGCATCAATCTGCGTGCATGAACCGGAGTTTTCTGCTCTCTCGTCTGCTGCCATACCCGGCAATGGCCGAAGTGACCAGGAACCAGAGGGAACGGCCATTTCCTCCTCTTGGCGGGCGGCCGCAGGACGGACTGGCAGAGTCTCCGGTTGCAGGCGCGGCGGGCTTTTGTTAGAACTGCAAAGCAATGCTTAATGACCTGACCGCCATCCACGAAGATATTTACGCCTTCACCCAGGGACTGGGGATGAAGCATTTTCCGGGCTATATTCCGGACGAGATGCCCAGCGTCTTGTGGGATGGCGAGGACGTTAACGAGAGCTGGAAAGATTTTGTCGAGCTGGCGCGCTCGAGCGGCGCGGCCTTTCTGACCGTGAACACGGCGCAGCTGGAAGAAGACGACGTGGAGATGCTGGCCAGCGAGCTGCGGCGCAGCAAGCTGAGTCGCGCCGATGATCTGGAGACGGCCCGCCACCTGCGCGCGCACTGCGGACAAATGGGATTCATTCAACTGGGCTTTCCACACCAGGGTGTGATGTTCGTCTGCGAACTCTCCACGGGCTGGTATGAGACCTACAAGGCGCTGGAGGAGATGGCCGACGACCTGGGTGGCATTCTGCTGGAAGGTCCCGGTGATGGCGGCGACGAGGACGAGCGCTAACCGTGCGCTGGCAAAAAAGGGGCGGCGCACCGGGGGCGGAGAAGATCGCCCGTCTGCTGGCAGCCGCCACGGAGATGCCGGAAGCTGTGGCTAGCCTGCTGGCGGCGCGCGGCATTCAGAACCCGGAGCAGGCGCATCGCTTTCTCCATCCCACTCTAAAAGATCTGCATGACCCCATGAAGATGTTGGGCATGGCCTCGGCCGTCGAGCGGCTGGAGCGCGCCATTGCCCAGCGCGAGCCGGTGCTCATTTACGGCGACTACGACGTGGATGGCACGATGGCGACGGTCATCCTGAAGACTGCCGTGGAGTTGCTGGGCGGGCAATGCAGTTTCCATGTGCCGCACCGTTTGCTGGAAGGCTACGGCATGCGCGACGAGGTGATCGAACGCGCGGCCAGCGAGGGCGTCAAGCTCATCATCAGCGTGGATACCGGCATCAGGGCCTTTGCCGCCGCCGAGACGGCCGAGCGCGTGGGTGTGGACCTGATCGTGACCGACCACCACCTGGTGGCCGCCGGCGAAGGCGTGCCCCGGGCGCTGAGCGTGTTGAATCCCAATCAGCCAGGATGCGGATATCCGTGCAAGGGGCTGAGCGGCGCGGGCGTGGCCTTCAAGGTGGCGCAGGCATTGCTGGAACGCGCCGGACGCGGGCGGCTGGTGGCGTCATTCCTGAAGGTGGTGGCCATTGCCACGGTGGCCGACGCAGTGCCGCTGCTGGATGAAAACCGCGTCTTTGTGCGCCTCGGGCTGGAGGGGCTGCGCACGGTATCGAATCCGGGATTGAAGGCCTTGCTGGAAGTCTGCGAGCTGAATCACGGGCGCGTGGTGAGTGCGCAGGAGGTGGCCTTCCGCATTGCGCCGCGCATCAACGCCGCCGGGCGCATGGACGTGGCCGGCGACGTGGTGGAGCTGTTCACCGTGCGCGACGCTGCGCGCGCCAGGGAACTGGCCGAGCGGCTGAACCAGCTGAATGGCGACCGTCAGCAGGAGGAGCAGCGCATCAGCGAGGCCGTGTTGGAGCAGGTGCAGCAGAGCGACCAGCTGCGTGAAGCCGCCGTCATGGTGGTGGATGGCGAGGGCTGGCACCGCGGCGTCATCGGCATCTGCGCCTCGCGCGTGGTGGACCGCTTTGGCCGTCCGGCAGTGGTGATTGCGCGCGATGGTGAAGAGGCGCACGGCTCGGGGCGTTCGGTGCCGGGCTTCCATTTACTCGATGCGCTGGAGAGCACTCCGGAGCTCTTCCTGCGCTTTGGCGGCCACGCTCATGCCGTGGGTTTTGCCATGCGCAGTGAGCATGTCCCTGAGTTGCGGCGGCGGCTGAACGAGTACGCGGCGGCGCGCATGGAGGCCGGCGCCATGGAGCCGGTCATGGAGTATGACGCCGAAATCGAACTCGACCAGGTGACGCCGGTTTTCTATGAATCGCTGCGCGCGCTCGAACCCTTTGGGATGGGGAATCCCGACCCGGTGTTCTTTTCGCGCGGTGCGGGCGTAATAGGCCAGCCGCGGGTGATGCGCGAGAAGCACCTGAAGTTGAAGCTGAAGCGCTACGGCGCGCAGAGCGGGCCGCTGGCGCGTGGAATGGACGCCCTGGGCTGGCGCATGGCGCACCGGCTGGAACTGGAGCCGGTGACGGGCGGCGACCGTCTGGATGTGCTCTACCGCATCGAGCAGAACATGCATCCGGATTTTGGGGGCGGACTGCAACTGATTCTGAGCGATTACCGCCGCGAAGAGCCGCGCGGATTGCCGCAGGGCGACCGTGGTTTTGAGCCCTAAGGCCGGTCGCGTACACTGGAAGCATAATGTCGGTATCCATCGTTCGGCTGCGGATGTGGTTTGCCGGGCTGGCCATTGTGGCCATCGCGGTGGTGGCCGGTTTTTATTTTTACGCCCGCATCCAGCAGCGCCTGCTGCTCAAGAACCTTCCCGCAAAACTCGGTATTGAGATCCAGCAGTCCAGCGAGGGCTTCACGCTCAACAAGAGCGAGGGTGGCCGCACGCTGTTCACCATTCACGCCTCCAAGGTTGTGCAGTACAAGCAGGGCGGCCGCGCCCACCTGCAGAACGTCAACATCATCGTCTACGGACGCAACTCCGACCGCTTCGATCAGATCTACGGCAGCGACTTTGACTACGACCAGCAGGCCGGCACGGTGGAGGCTCGCGGCGAAGTGCACATTGATCTGGAGGGCAACTCCGAGGGCAAGCTGCTGGACGACCAGAGCCCGCCGAAGGAGATGAAGAACCCCATCCATCTGCGCACCGACGGGCTGGTATTCAACCAGAAGACGGGCATCGCGCACACCGACGGTCAGGTGGAGTTCCGCGTTCCGCAGGCGAGCGGAACGGCGCGCGGTGCCACCTTTGACACCAAGCAGAACATCCTGCTGCTGCACCAGGACGTGGACGTGCTGACCGACGGCGCCGAGCCCACCCACATCGTCGCCCGTGACGGCCGCATTACCAAGGAGCCGCGCATGCTGGAGCTGAATGTGGCGCTGCTGACCGGCAGCGATCGCCAGGTGCGGGCCGGGTTGGCCATCCTCGACCTGACGGCGGAAAACGCAGTGCGGAACGTGCACGCCAGCAATGGGGTGGAGATGGAGGACAGCGCCGGCATGAAGCTGCGCTCGCCGCGCGCGGAGCTGACGATGGGCGCGGCCAACACTTTGGAGCAGGCCTACTTCCTGGGTGGGGTGGAGATGGAATCCACGGCGCAGAACGCCCACGGCAAGGCCAGTGAGATGCTGGTGCACTTTGTCAGCGTGATGGTTCCAGTGGCTCCGGAGGGAACCAAGGGCGCAACCGAGCGGCGGCAATCGCGCGCGCAGACGATTGACGCGACGCATGGCGTGGTGCTGCAGCGCGATCCATTGGCCGGTGTGGCGAACCCGCAGTCGCTCACCATGGCTTCAGACGCGATGACCTTCCTGCTCGACAAGCAGAGCCAGGCGTTGACCTCGGCGCGCACGCTCGGAGCGGGCGAGGCCGTGGTGAAGACCCTGGGCGGCAAGAACGCCGGTGAGCAAACCGTGGTGGACGCGCAGTTGTTCACCGCCGAGTTTGGCCCGCAGAACCAGTTGCAGACCATGCACGGGACGGGCGCCGTGCGCACCCGCACCACGGTGCCGGGAGCGCCGGACAAGCTCAGCTCCAGCGACCGGCTGGTGGGCTACTTTACGCCGGGCGGCGAGGTCAGCCGCGTCCTGCAGGAAGGACACTTCCGCTATGTCGAGGCGCAGAGCTCCAACAACGAGCCGGGCGGACGCACCAGCACGGCCGAAATCGCCAGCTACTCCCCGCAGGATGACGCGCTGACCCTCACCGGCGGTCCACGCATTGTGGACGGTGGCATGACGGCCACGGCCGATACCATCCGCCTGGTGCGGCGCACCGGCGAGGCCTTTGCCATGGGCAACGTCAAGACGACTTACAGCGAGCTGAAGCTGCAGCCCAACGGCGCGCTGCTGGCCACCGCCGACCCGGTGCATGTGACCTCCCATGCGATGAACTCCGTGCAAAAGACCGGGCTGGCGCACTACACGGGCGGCGCAAGGCTGTGGCAGGGGGCAAACATCGTGGAGGCGCCGACCATTGATTTCGACCAGAAGGCGCGCACGATTCTGGCGCTCGGCGACCGCAAGCGCACGGTCAGCAGCATCTTCATGCAGGTGGATTCGAAGGGCAAGGCGACGACCATGCTGGTCACGGCTCCGCGGCTGGACTACGCCGACAGCGAGCGCCAGGCGCATTACTCCGGAGGGGTGACGGCCCATAGCGAAGATGGCGTGATGACCTCCGAGCGTGCCGACATCTTCCTGAATGCGCAGAGCGCGTCGCACACGCCGGGGCCGAGCCAGCTCGATCACATCCTGGCCACCGGCAAGGTGCTGGTGCGGCAGCAGGAGCGCCGCGCCGAGGGCGAGCGGCTGCTGTACACGGCGGCCACTTCAACGTATGTGATGACCGGCGGCTCGCCGACCCTGAGCGACCCGGTCAACGGCAGCACGCATGGCGATTCGTTGACCTTCTATAGCCACGATGATAGGGTGGTCGTCGAGGCCAACGGTTCTTCGCGGACCGTGACCAATACCCACGTAGCGCGCTGATGCAGACGCTTTCCACTGAAGAAATCGGCAAGAGTTACCGCGGCCGCAGGGTCGTGAACGGCGTGTCGCTGAGCGTAAGTCGCGGCGAGGTCGTGGGATTGCTTGGCCCGAACGGCGCCGGCAAGACGACCAGCTTCTACATGATCGTCGGCCTGATACCGCCGGACACCGGGCGGGTGATGATCGGCGACACGGACATCACCGACGTGCCCATGTACCTGCGTGCGCGCCACCACGGCATCAGCTACCTGCCGCAGGAGGCCTCGGTCTTCCGCAAGCTGACGGTGGAAGAGAACATCATGGCCGTGCTGGAGACGCAGAGCTCCACGGTGGCCAACCGCCGCGTCAAGATGGAAGGCCTGCTCGATCAGCTCGGCCTCGGCCATATCCGCAAGAACAAAGGGTATGCGCTCAGCGGTGGCGAGCGCCGCAGGGTGGAGATCGCCCGCGCGTTGTGCATCAACCCGACGTTCATCCTGCTCGACGAGCCCTTCAGCGGCATTGACCCCATCGCCGTACTCGACCTGCAGAAGATCATCTTCAGCCTCAAGGAGAGCGGCATCGGCGTGCTCATCACCGACCACAACGTGCGCGAGACCCTCTCGGTCACCGACCGCGCCTACATCATCAACGACGGCCGCATCTTCCGCACCGGAACGCCCGAGGAACTGGGCAACGATCCTGAGGTGAAGCGCGTGTATCTGGGCGAAGGTTTCACCCTGATTTAACGGAACGCTCTCCAAACCGTGCGCAAGGTGTTGTCGCCGGTTAGCACGGAAGTAACACAGCCCTAGTAATTCCCTCAAACTGGTTTAGAATCGAAGCGGGAAACTTCCCCTCATTCGTGCGTATGGTTTCGCTTTCCACAAAGCTGAATCTGAAGGTGACGCAGCGCCAGATCCTGACTCCAGGACTGGTGCAGATGGTCAGTGTGCTTGCGCTCAACAAGCTTGAGCTGAAGGACATGATCAACGAGGAGATGGTGGAGAACCCCGTACTCGACGAGTACATGGACATGGTTCCCACGATTGACGAGATTGGCGCGCGCGAGGAGCAGCGCGAGCGCGAAAGCCAGGCCACCAGCGCCGAGGAGCCGGCCAAGACTCCCGAGGAGCGCGATCCTTTCGAGGAAGTGGACTTCGGCTCGTTCTTCAACGATTATCTCGATCCCGGCTATCGCAGCCACACCGAGCTTGAGGCCATCGAGAAGCCGAGCTTTGAGAATTTTCTCTCCAAGCCCACCACGCTGACCGATCACCTGAGCTGGCAGTTGGGCGCCATGCACGCGAAGGCCGACGTGCTGGCCGCCGCCGAGCTGATCATCGGCAACCTGAACGACGACGGCTATCTGCCGGTAAGCGACGAGGAACTGCTGCAGCAGGCGATCATGCCTCCGCTGGAGGAGGGTGGCCCCGCGCGTCCCTTGTTTGCCGCGCATGCCCTGGCCGAGGCGCTGGAGGTGGTGCGGCAGATGGATCCCATCGGCGTGGCCGCGCGCGACCTGCGCGAGTGCCTGCTGGCCCAGCTCAAGGACCTTCGGCGCATCCACGACGACCGTGGCGGCGAGCCCGACATGCCTGAGCTTCTGGAAGACGCCATCCACATTGTGGACAAGCATCTGCCGATGCTGCAGAACAAGCAGATTCGTGAGATCGGCCGCGCCCTGGGCAAGAGCCAGGAGCGCGTGGAGCGCTGCGTGGCGCTCATCCGCACCCTGGACCCCAAGCCGGGACTGCGCTACAACGTGCCGGAGACGCGCCTGATCGAGCCGGACGTGGCCATCGTCAAACAGGGCGACGAGTACCTGGCGGTGATGAACGATGACGACCTGCCGCAACTGCGCCTGAATCCCACCTACCGCAAGATGCTGAACCGGGAAGGCAACGAGAAGGAAGTGCGCACCTACGTCAAGGAGCGCTACAAGTCGGCCATCCAGTTGATCAAGAACATCGAGCAGCGCAAGCAGACGATCCTGAAGGTCTGCTATGCCATCATCGGCCGGCAAAGGGACTTTCTGGACCGCGGCATTGACCAGTTGAAGCCGATGATGATCAAGGACGTGGCCGAGGAGATCGGCGTGCATCCTTCCACGGTGAGCCGCGCCGTGGCCAACAAGTACGCCCATACGCCGCAGGGCGTATTCGAGTTGCGCTACTTCTTCAGTGAGAGCGTGAACGGGCCGGAGGGCGAAGGCACCTCGCTGCTGATCCTGAAGCGCCGGGTGAAGAAGCTGATTGAAGAGGAAGACCCCGCCCGGCCGCTGACCGACGAGCAGATTACCCACGTGCTGCAATCGCAGGGCATCCAGGTGACCCGGCGCACGGTGGCCAAGTACCGCGAAGACATGCGAATTCCCAGTACCCATCAGCGGAGAGTCAAAAAGTAATTTCCACGTTTTCATCCATCCGGTACTGGTAGCCTCCTCCCACTTCTGATATAACCAAACGCCCACGGAGTTTTTTTCGTGGCGCGGATGTCAGCCCAAGGGCCGGCGTCCAGGTCCGGGGCCGGCGATTTCAGCCATCCGTAATGGGACGGCCGGGCCCGCGGACCACATTCGGCGGCCATCCGCCGGAGGGTCCCAGGAGGGGGAATCGAATGATTGTGGATTACACCGGAAGGCAATTCGACATTACTCCCAAGATACGCAAGGAAGTGGAGGCCGGACTGGCCAAGCTCGCCAAGATTGTGGGCGACAACTGCGCCAGCAAGGTCATCCTCATTGCAGAAAAGCAGAGGCGCATTGCCGAGGTCACCTTGACCCGCAGGACAAAGAAGCTGGTGGGCCGGGGCGAGGCCGCTGACATGTACTCCGCCATTGACGAGGCGCTCGAGCACATTGAGAAGCAGGCGCTGAAGCTGAACACCCGCAAGCGTGACACCAAGCGCGGCGTGAAGCCCGCCTGGAAGGCCGCGCCCGACGAGGTGGAGGCGCCCGTCAAAGTGCAGCGCACGCCCAACGTGACCGAGGTGCCGGTGGTGGTGCATCGCTTCCCGGCCCGCGCCAAAATGAGCGAGGCGCACCTGGTGAAGAGCCAGGACGCGGTGGCCGTGCAGCCGATGACCATCGAGGAGGCGGTCAAGGAGTGTGAGTTCCGTGACCGCGGAGTGCTGGTCTTCCGCGACAAAAAGGGCGACCTACGCGTGCTGCATCGCCGCAAGGACGGCAAGCTGGAGTTGATCGAAGTGCCTTAATCCTATTGGGGCAATCGGAGCGAACGGGCGGGCGGCTGACAAGGCCGCCCGTTTTGTTGTGCGCGGCGTTTGTCCCCATGGGGCGAAGCGCACAGGCCGCGCGGCGCATTTGTCCCGAAGGTGGTTTGTCGGCCAGGGCCGCTACTGGTAAAGTTACGTTCATGGCAGGTAAAAAGCGCAAAGCCGTTCCGAAGCCCGTGCCCGAGCCGGCGCATCCGGCAGCAGCGCAGGAGGATGCTCCCCGCGCCCGGCTGGTGATGATCACCGGCCTCAGCGGCAGCGGCAAGATCACCGCCCTCAAAGTATTTGAGGACATGGGCTACTACTGCGTGGACAACCTTCCGGCCGAGCTCATCCCGAGCTTTGCCCAACTGGTAGAGGATGCGCGCGACAACCGCAACGCGGCCATCGTGGTGGACATCCGCGAAGGCAGCCGTCTGGAGCAGTTGCCGGCCATCATTGCCGGCATCAAAAAGCGGTTGGACGTGACCCTGATTTATCTGGATACCAGCGACAAGGTGCTGGTGCGCCGCTTCAGTGAGACCCGCCGTCCGCACCCCCTCGGCGGAGCCTCCAGCGTGGTCAGTTCGCTGCGCAACGAGCGCCGCCGCCTGGAGCCGATCCGCAACATCGCCGACCTGGAGATTGACACCTCGCAGTTCAACGTCCACGAACTGCGCGCCCACCTGGTGGAGCTGTTTAAGACGACGAGCGAGGCGCGGCAGCCCCTTCTGATCTCGACCCTGAGCTTCGGCTTCAAGAACGGCGTTCCGGAGAGCGCGGACCTGGTCTTCGACGTGCGTTTCCTGCCCAATCCGCACTTCATCCCGGAGTTTCGTCCCTATACCGGCCGCAATCCGAAGGTGGCCAAGTACATCCGGTCGTTCCCGCAGACGCAGGAGTTCATCACCAAAACGATGGACCTGCTGAAGTTCCTGCTGCCGCATTATGTGGCGGAGGGCAAAAGCTATTTGACGATTGCCTTCGGCTGCACCGGCGGCCAGCACCGCTCGGTGTTTTTGGCCGAAGAGTTCAAGAAGTTGCTGGCCAAACAGGGCTACCGCGTCAAGGTCGAACACCGCGACAGTCCTCGCTAGGCGGAATCGGCGCCCGGGGGCTCTCTTCCTGGTGATACTGGCGGGTTGGCGGCTGTGACGGGTGAACTGTCCTCGGGCCGCGGCTTCCAGTAAAATCAAAGCTTGACTCCACTGAATCCCATCACGATGCCGGCCTGCCGCGCGGGTGCCATATGCGAAGACTGATCCGCCTGCTGTGGTATGTGCGCCCTTACTGGCTGCAACTGTTGGCCAGCGTGGCGCTGTTTGCCATGGTGGGGCTGCTGGAGGCCTTCCGCGTAGCCCTTCTCAGCCCGATCTTCGACCACGTTTTCAGCGCCGGCGGCGATGCCGGCGGCCGGCTGACTCTCTTCAAGATTCCCCGCACCCATTACATCGTCTACCTGGATCAGTTTGTTCCGGCGCGTCTGCACGATCCCTGGACGATGGTGGCCTACGCGCTGGTGGTCTCGGTCTTCACCAAGGGAGTCTTCGATTACCTTGGCACCTACCTGGTGAACTACGCGGGCTTCGGCTTGGTCACCGACCTGCGCAATGATATTTACGAGAGCGTGCTGCGGCGCTCGGCGGCCTTCTTCCAGCGCAATCCCACGGGCAAGCTGGTGTCGGCCATCATCAACGACATTGACAAGGTGCAGTTTGCCATGTCGAGCGTGCTGGCCGAGTTCCTCCAGCAGTTCTTCATCCTGCTCTTCAACGTGGTGCTGGTCATCGCCGTCGGCGGCAAGCGGGCGTGGATCCTGCTGATCTTTGTGCCGGTCATCATCATGAGCTCGCGCAAGATTGGCCATCAGGTGCGCAGCACCACCCGCAAGGGGCAGGACAAACTGGCCGAGATTCAGAACATCCTGCATGAGACGATCACCGGCAACCGCATCGTCAAGGCCTTCAGCATGGAACTGTGGGAGACCATGCGCTTCAAGGCGGCGGCCAAGCGTCTTTTTTCGGCCAACATGCGCTACGTGGTGGCCATGGCTGTCAGTTCCCCATTGATGGACCTGCTGGGCGCGGTGGCCGTGGCGCTGCTGCTCAAGCTGGGCAGTGACAGCATCAGCCATGGAACGATGAAGGTGGGCCAGTTCATGACCTTCATCACGGCGACCATCCTCCTTTACCAGCCGGTGCGAAAGTTCTCGACGTTTTAC
>CAVRDQ010000145.1:0-32041 GCA_963719655.1 uncultured Acidobacteriota bacterium
ATTTACCCGATTGTGAAATATGGCGACCCCGTGCTGGAGACCCCGGCGCCGCCCGTCACCGAGTTTGGCGACAAGCTCAAGAAGCTGGTCGATGACATGTTCGAGTCCATGTATGAGGCGCAGGGCGTCGGACTGGCCGCGCCGCAGATTGGCATCAGCCTGCACCTGGCCGTCATTGACACCACCTTCAAGGAAGATCCCGAAGCTCGCATCGTCCTGGCCAACGCCGAGGTCATCCACACCGAGGGCAAGCAGAGCGGCCACGAAGGCTGCCTCTCCATCCCCGACTTCCGCGAGACGCTCGCCCGCGCCAAGAAGGTCACCATCCGCGCCCAGGACCAGAACGGCAAATGGTTTGAGAAGACGGGCGAGGACCTGCTGGCCCGCGCCTTTCAGCATGAAATTGACCACCTGAACGGCACGCTCTACATCCATCACCTCTCGTCGCTGAAGCGCGACATGATGCGCCGCAAGATCAAGCGCCTGGTGCGCGACGGCGAGTGGTAGGGAGCTGAGGTTTCGGAGGTTTCGTACGTTTCAGAGGTTTCAGAGGTTTCACAGGTTTCGAAGGTTAGCGGCGCACTTCGCGCCGCTTTTTCATGCCCATTCGATGACGCTGCACGGTGCTCTTAACCTCCGAAACCTCCGAAACTTCCGAAACATCCGTTACCTCCGAAACATCCCGCTCCTTGAAACCTTTACAATGAGACTGTGAAGCTCATTTACTGCGGCACTCCGCAATTCGCCGTTCCATCCCTGCAGGCGCTGGTCGCCGCCGGGCACAACGTGCAACTGGTCGTCACCCAGCCAGACCGCCCCAAGGGCCGTGGCATGGAGCTGGCTGCCTCGCCGGTAAAGCAGGCGGCGGTGGCGCTCGGGTTGCCCATCGCGCAGCCGGAGAAGATCCAGCTCAACGCCGAATTCCGCGCGCAGCTCGAGGCCATTGCGCCGGAGGCGATCATCATCGTCGGCTACGGCCGCATCGTTCCCCGCTGGATGCTCGACCTGCCCGCGCACGGCAACATCAACCTGCATGCCTCGCTGCTGCCGAAATATCGCGGCGCCGCGCCCATCCAGTGGGCCATCGCCCGCGGAGAGCGCGTCACCGGCAACACCACCATGCGCATTGACGAAGGCCTCGACACGGGCGACATTCTTCTTCAGCGCGAGCTGGCGATTGCCGATGACGACACCTCCGTGACGCTGGCTCCGCGACTGGCCGGCATGGGCGCCGAACTGCTGGTGGAGACCGTCGCCGCGCTCGCCACCGGCAGCATCACCGCGCGCCCGCAGAATCATGCCGAGGCAACGCTCGCGCCCATCCTGACCCGCGAAGATGGCCGCGTGGACTTCTCCCGCGCCGCCTCCGAGACCTTCAACCGCCTGCGCGGCTTCCAGCCCTGGCCCGCGGCCTTCACCACCTTCCGCACGCGCCAGCTCACTCTGCACGCCATTCAAGTGGCCGCCACGGCGCCCGCGCTCGCACCGGGAGAAATCGTCGCGCGTGATGGACACTTCTTCGCCGGCTGCGGCAATCACACGGCCATCGAGATCCTCACATTGCAACCCGAGGGCAAGCGCCGCGCCACGGCCATCGAGTGGATCAACGGCTACCAGCCCAAGTCCGGCGAGCGCCTTGGCGAATAACGTGAACGCCCCAAAGAAAGTTTCTCCGCCCCCCACGAATGCCGCGCCCAAGCCCAACCGGCGCGCGCCCATCTCTCCGGCGCGCCGCGAGGCCCAGGCCATTCTGCTGCGCGTGGAGCGCGACTCGGCCTATGCCAGCGAGCTGCTGAACGCGCCCTCCATGGAGCGGCTCTCACGCGAGGATCGCTCGCTCACCTACGAGCTGGTGATGACCACCTTGCGCTGGCAATCCGTGCTGGACGCGGCCATCGCGCGCTACTCCTCGCAAAAGCTCAAGCGACTGGACGTGGAGGTGCTCACCGCCCTGCGCCTGGCCGCCTGCCAACTGCTTCGCCTTTCGCGCATCCCCGCCCACGCCGCCGTGCATGAGAGCGTGGAGCTGGTGAAGCAGAGCGGAAAGCGTTCGGCCGCGCCCTTCGCCAACGCCGTACTGCGCAAACTGGTGGCAGAAGCCAAGGCCTCGCAGGATGCAAGTTCCGCATCAGGCGATTCCGCGCCACACGATTCCCGCAAGCACTCTGCCGCCGCGCTGGCCGCAAAACTGGCCGCCGAGTTCGCCCACCCGGAGTGGCTGGTCCTGCGATGGATTGACATGTATGGATACGTTACGGCCCGGGCCATCTGCCAGGCCGGCCAGTTGGCTCCGCCGCAGGCCTTGCGCCTGGCCGCGCCAGAGGTGGAAACCGAGTTGGCCGCCGCCGGGGTCACGCTGGCTCCCGGACTGCTGCTGCGCTCGGCGCGGCGCGTCGAGACAGGCGACCTCATCCACAGTGAGGCCTTCCGCACCGGCCAGGTTGCCATTCAGGACGAGGCCTCGCAACTGCTGGCCGCGCTGGTCGCCATGCCCGCCGCCCCGCCAGACAACTCCAATCGCATTTTGGATTGCTGTGCCGCGCCCGGCGGCAAGACATCGGCCATCGCCGCGCGCCTGCCCCAGGCTCACATCACGGCCGTCGAGTTGCATCCCCACCGCGCCCGCCTGCTGCGCCAGCGCGTGCCCGCCACGGTGGAAATCATCGAGGGCGACATCCGCACAATGACCTTCGACGCGCCCTTCGACGCCATCCTGGCCGATGTTCCCTGCAGCGGCACCGGAACCCTGAGTGCGCATCCGGAGATCAAGTGGCGCCTGCAGAAAGCCGACCTGCCCGGCCTTCAGGATCTGCAACTGTCCATCCTGCAGGCCGCCGCGCGCTGGCTCTCGCCCGGCGGAAGGCTCATTTACTCCACTTGTTCGCTGGAGCCCGAGGAGGGCGAAGATGTCATCGAAAAGTTCCTCGCCTCCGCCCCGGGCTTTGCCGTGGTGAACTGCGCCACCGTTCTCGACGGCCTGCGCCGCGGGGGCGAGCTGACCTGGCAGGGTTCGCCGCTCACGCGCGGCCCTTACCTGCGCACGCTGCCCGGCCCGCTGCCTGAGTTACAGAACGCCGCGCAGGACAATACGCAAACCACTACGCAAGCCAGTACGCAGCCCTGCGACGGATTCTTCGCCGCCGTGCTCACCCGCCTCTAGTTTTTTGGGAGTACATCATGACCGCGCGGACTCGTCGCTCGCGCCGCTGTTGCGCCTTTTCCTACGGCCGCAGCAGCTGGAAGCTGACCGGCATGCCGGCCACCACGCGGCTGCCCGCCGGAGGAGTTTGTCCCGCCACCACGGCACCGCCCGTTGCGCTGGCTTCCGTTGCGCCGTTTGTCACCTTCAGGCCCGCTCCGGCCGCCCGCAGGGTCGCCTCGCTCAGCGGCAGCCCGGTCAGGTCGGGCATCACGTAGGCCTTTTCCATGGGCTCGACGGCAAATAGCAGGCTCACCCTGGGAGAGGCCACGCCCTGCGCGCCAGGTTGCGGAGTCTGCGCCAGAATCGCCTGCGGAGAGGCCAGGTCGGTGGGCAGTTCACTGGCCTGGCCCAGCTCCAATCCGCGCCGGCGAAGGTTGATCTCCGCCGCCCGCGGGCTCAGCCCCACCACGCTGGGAATCTCCATCAGTTGCGGACCAAGGCTCTCGGCGGCCTGCACGCGCCAGCCCCTGCGAACCCTTGTGCCGGGCTCCGGCTGCTGGCTGACGATGCGTCCGGCGGGCACGGTGGCCGAGTAAAAGTGGTCGCTGCGTGCCAGTTCCAGACCGTTCTGGAAGGCCACGCGGTCGGCTTCGCTGGGCGACAGGCCGCGCATCTCCGGCACCTTCACCTCGCGGCCGTGGATGGCGAACCTCATGCTCACCAGGGCCGAGGCCAGGGCCACGATCACCAGCACCAGAATCTGTGCAACCACGCGCAGGAAGCGAACCATGGCTCCACTGTAGCTGTCCCGCAGGCGGGGGACAAGTAACCTCGGTGGCGCCCAAGTTCGTCACAGGAGAACGTGACGCACATCACATCCCGATGTTTGCCGGATTGGTAGAACGGATACAACGAACAGGTGAGGGAACCGTGGACATCCATTGTCAGATTGAGGCGCCCGGAGCGGGCGCCTGGGCGCAGCCTGCTCCACCGGAGCTGGCCGCGGCCTTGACCGAGGCCGGCGAGCGCCGACACTGGGAGACTGGCCAGCGTATCTTCGCCTTTGGCGACCCGGCCGAAGGGGTCTATCTCATTCTCCGCGGCAAGGCCCGCGCCGCGTTGCCCGGTGGCCCGGGGCGGGAGCTGATGCGCCTGACCGCCGCTGCCGGTTCGCTGCTGGGCTTGCCCAGCGCGCTGTGCAGCAAGAGCTACCAGTTTGACGTGGTCGCCCTGGAGGCCATGGAGGCTGTCTACCTTCCCGTCGAGCGCGTCAACCGCATTCTGCGTGAGCGTCCTGAACTGGGCATGCAGATGATGAGTATGATGTGCGCCGAGATGGACACACTGCGCCAGACCCGCGAGCACCTGAGCCGCTGTCAGAATCATGACTGCGGAATGCACGGCTACTGTATGCAGGCCTCGCAACTGGTCTGAGGTAACTCACTTACCACCCCCCGGGCGGGCTCTCCACCCCGGCTCTCCCCGCTGTTTCACTCCCATTTGGGAGAAGAATTTCGCCTCATTCCTCTTCTCTCTTGTGTTTTTTGCAGGGCACTCCCGTGTCCTTTGCTTTCAGCAATCATCCACGATATGGTAGGCGGAAGATTTTGCAGCATTTTCCGTACCCATAAGTTATTCCAGAGCGCCTGAGGCTGCCGCCTGCGGCCGCCCATCCGGAGGGTTTTTCGCAATGAGCGTGACCATAAATTGCAGTGCGAAGAATAGCAGTGCGGACCAACCGACGGTCCTGAACGGTGTGCAGTGCTTCCGCAAACCCCTGCTGCTGGCGTTGTTGCTGGCGTTGCTGCTGGCGTTGCTGGTGGCCGCGCAAGTGCCGGCCTTTGCCTCCGCTGTGCCGGACCGCATTGCCATGAACTCGGCCTCGGCCTCGGCACTGGTCAAGCTCACGGGCAGCGTGCATCCGGCCATCCACCGCGGCACAGACCTCGGCTCGAGCGATGCCGCCAAGACCTTGGATACCATGATGCTGCACATCCTGCCCACGGCCGCGCAGCAGACGGAAATCAACGCCCTGCTCACCGCCCAGCAGGACCCCAAGTCGCCGCTCTACCACCAGTGGCTGACGCAGGAGGAGTACGGCGCGCGCTTCGGCCTCAGTGATGCCGACGTGGCCACGCTCTCCAGCTGGCTCGCTTCGCAGGGCTTCACCGTCCGCGAAGTCTCCCCCTCGCGCAACATGATCACCTTCAGCGGCAACGTGGGACAGGCCGAGTCGGCCTTCCACACCGCGATCCACGACATCCAGGTGGACGGCGCGGTGCGCCAGGCCAACACCACGGACATTTCGCTACCCAAGGCCTTCAGCGGGGTGGTGGGCTACGTCACCGGCCTCAACGGCTTCCGCCCCAAGGGTCACCTCAAGCGCACCAGCCCGGATTTCACCATGCACGTGGGCGGCTACCACTTCCTCTCACCCGCCGACTGGGCCACCATCTATAACGTCGCGCCCATCTACACCGCCGGCACCACCGGCTTGGGCATGCACGTCGGCATCGTCGGGCAGACCTACATCCCCCAGACAGACATCACCAACTTCCGCTCCGCCGCCGGATTGCCCGCCGCGCTGCTGACCTACTACTGCATGACCTCCAGCACCGGTACCTGCACTGCCAGCACCGATGTGAGCGTGGGCGACGTGGCCGAGGCTGACATTGACGTGGAGTGGTCGGGCGGCATCGCCAAGAGCGCCACCGTGGATTACATCTACGCCAGCGCCACCTCCAGCGCGGGCGTCTATGGCGCACTGACATACGCCATCACCACCTACAAGGTCGGCGGCAGCGTGGTGCCGGTCATCAGTATGAGCTATGGTGATTGCGAGACCGACTATACGACTGGCTCAGGAAATATTGCGTACCGCGAGTCCATGGACGTCTATTTTGCCCAGGCTGCCACGCAGGGCCAGACGCTGCTCAACTCCTCCGGTGACACCGGCGCCGCCGAGTGCGACTACACCGAAAGCTCGGCAGCCAACGGCCTGGTCGCCAGCTGGCCCGCCACCAGCCCCTACTTCACCGGCGTCGGCGGCACGGAGTTCAGCGGCGACGGTACCCCGGCCGATCCCAAAACTGGCCAAACTGAGTATTGGTCCTATAGCAGCACGGGCGACATCATCAGCTCGGCCCTCTCATATATCCCTGAAACGAGCTGGAACGACACGGCCTACGTCCAGTCGATTAAATCCACCTACGGCTTGTCGGCCTCCGGTGGCGGCGTCAGCCTGATCTATCCCGCTCAAACCTGGCAGCCGGTTCCCAGCAACTACACGGGAACCAGCATGCGCTTCTCGCCCGATGTCGCCTTCTCGGCCTCACCCGACCTTGACGGCTACCTGGTGTGCACCGAGAACATCTCAGGTAAAACGCTCACTGGCACCACCTGCACCAAGGGATTCCTCGATGGCAGTGGCGACCCGACAGTCTACGGTGGAACATCGTGCAGCTCTCCCAGCTTCGCCGGACTGCTGACGCTGGCTGTGCAGGCGGGCGGCAAACTGGGCGCGGTCAACAGCACGCTGTACGCCCTGGCCGCCAACAGCTCCAGCTACGCCAGCATCTTCCATGACATCACCACGGGCAACAACATCGTGCCCTGCACCGAAGGCGCCGCCGGCAATACCATCAATGGCGTCAACGACTGCACCACGGGCAGCATGGGCTACTCGGCCACCACCGGCTATGACCTGGTCACCGGACTGGGCTCGGCCAACGGCCTGAACCTCTTCAACGCCCTGACCAACGCCCTGAGCGCCAGCACCACCGCGCTCCAGCTCAGTGGCAGCTCGGCGAACCTGAACGGCAGCATCAACCTCTCGGCCACCGTCAGCAGCTCGGCCAGCGGCACACCCACCGGCACGGTGACCTTCTACGTGGGCAGCACCAGCCTGGGCACGGCCACCCTCAGCAGCGGGATAGCCTCGCTCGGCAATGTGGCCGTCACGGTGGCCAACGGCTTCAGCGTGGGCAACGACTCGCTGACCGCCGTCTACTCCGGCGACACCACGTTCGCCACCTCCACCTCCGCGGCGCAGACGCTTGCGGTGAACGGGCTGACCACCACCATCACCCCGGGCGCCACCACAGTTCCAATCATCATCGGCGAAACGGAGACTTTGACCGCCACACTGGGCACCTCGGCCGCCACCGGCTCGGTCGCCTTCAAGATCGGCTCGACCACGCTTGGCGCCCCCACGGTCAGCAACGGCGTGGCCACCCTGACGCTTCCGGCCAGCGTGGCCAACGGCTTCACGGCACCGTCGGTCATCATCACCACCGCCTACACCGGAGACAGCACCTACAACGCTGCCAGCAACACCATGGCGCTGACGGTCAACAAGGCCGGCACCACCACTTCGCTCGGCACGCTGACAAGCAATACCCTTGGCAGCTCGGTGACCTTGACCGCAACGGTCGCAGGCACCTACGGCGGCACGCCCAGCGGCACGGTCAGCTTCTCCGCCAACGGCGCCAGCGTGGGCTCAGCCAGCGTCAACAGCAACCTGGCCAGCCTGACGGTGACCGCCAGCGCGGCCAACAGCTTCCTGCTGGGAAGCAACAGCATCGTCGCCACCTATAGCGGCGACTCCAACTACTACTCCTCCGTCAGCGTCCCCGGCACGCTGACCCTCACGGCCGCCACCACCACGTCGGTCACAGTGGGAAGCAGTTCCATCGCGCTGGGTTCCAGCACGGCCACCGAGAGCTTTACGGCCACGGTGACCTCTTCGGGCGGCACGCCCACCGGCACGGTCACCTTCAGCCTGACCAACCCGTTGACCACCACGGCCTTCAGCCTGGGCACGGTCACGCTCAGCGGCGGCACGGCCACGCTCAGCAACGTGAAGCCCACCACAACCAACGACTTCAGCGTTGGCACCGATACGGTGACGGCCACCTATAACCCCACCGCCGGAAGCAACTTCAACGCCAGCGTCAGCTCCGGACAGACCTTCACGGTCACGGCGCCGGCCTATACCATCACCCCGGCTTCCAGCTCGGTGACGTTAACCCCCGGTAACTCGACTCCGGTCAGCGTGACGCTGGCCTCAACCACCTTTGCCGACACCATCAGTTGGACGGCCACGCCCAGCTCCGGACTGATCACGGTCTCGCCCTCGTCGGGCAGCACACCGCTCGCGGCGAACGGCACGGCCACCATCAGCCTGAACATTGGAGCCACCAGCTCGGCCATCAACCGCCATCCTCACCTGCCTTGGACGATCGGTGGAGGCATCTTTGCCGCCATGCTGGCCGGTCTGCCGCTCGTCCGCCGCCGTAAGCGCGCAATGGCCATCCTGTTGACGGCCCTGGCCGTTGCCTCGCTGGCCTTCGCCCTCTCCTGCAGCGGAGGCAGCAAGGCTCCGCGCAGCTACACGGTCACCATCACCGGCACGGGAGGCATCAGCAGCACCATCAGCGTCACGGTCAACTAAACCGCCGCGCTAAAACCAGAGGGGGCCACGTCTTCGGGCGTGGCCCTTTTTTCTCCGCCAGGCGTTCAGCGTCTGCTTCCCCCGGGCCGGTGCTCCGGAAGTCCATTCCGCTTCCCCACCCTGAGTGCCCCAGAAGACACAACCCACACTGAAGCCGCGGGCGGGAGTGGCCGATGAAAATCACTGTGATACAAGGCTTTGCAACGGAATTCCCGCGGGCGGCGTCACGTCTCCAGCGTGGTCAAATCAAGCGATTTTGTGACGGGCATCACAGCCCAGCGCCATAGCCGGGCGCACGCTAGTAGCGTAAGATTTTGTATGGTTCATTACCCGCACTTTTTCGGTTATTTTGTTTCTTAAGGAAGCGCACTTATGACGCGAATATTGGAAGTTACCGACCTGATCCTGCGCGATGCGCACCAGTCGCTGATGGCGACGCGCATGGCCATGGAAGACATGATCCCGGCCTGCGAAGACCTGGACAACGCCGGATTCTGGTCCCTGGAATGCTGGGGCGGGGCGACCTTCGACTCCTGCATCCGATTCCTCAACGAAGATCCCTGGGAGCGGCTGAAGACCTTCCGCAAGCTGCTGCCCAAGACGAAGTTGCAGATGCTGCTGCGCGGCCAGAACCTGCTCGGCTACCGGCACTACGAAGATACGGTCGTGGAGCGTTTTGTGGCCAAGGCGGCCGAGCATGGCATGGACGTCTTCCGCGTCTTTGACGCGCTCAACGACATCCGCAACCTGCAGACCTCCATCAAGGCCGTGAAGAAGAGCGGCAAGCACGCCCAGGGCACCATCTGCTACACGGTCAGCCCTCTGCACACCACCGAGGCATTTGTGGACATGGCGCAGCGCCTCAAGGAGCTGGGCAGCGACTCGATCTGCATCAAGGACATGGCGGCCCTGCTGAAGCCGCAGGCGGCCTACGACCTGGTCAAGGGCATCAAGGAGAAGTGCGGCAAGGACACGCTGGTCCACCTGCACTGCCACTCCACCACCGGCGTTACGCTGGTCAGCTACATGAAGGCCATCGAGGCCGGATGCGACATCGTGGACACGGCCATCAGTTCGCTCTCACTCGGACCGGGACACAACCCGACGGAGAGCCTGGTGGAGATGCTGGAAGGCACGGGCATTGAGACCCGCCTCGACATGGCACGCCTGCTGAAGGCGCGCAACTACTTCAAGAAGATTCGTCCGCGCTACAAGGAGTTCCTCTCCGACATCACCGGCGTTGAGACCGAGATCTTCCAGAGCCAGATTCCCGGCGGCATGATCAGCAACATGGAGAGCCAGCTGAAGCAGCAGGGCGCCGGCGACAAGCTGGAAGAGGTTCTGCTGGAAGTTCCCCGCGTGCGCAAGGTCAGTGGCTTTCCGCCGCTGGTCACGCCCAGCTCGCAGATTGTGGGCACGCAGGCTGTATTCAACGTTCTAATGGGTCCATACAAGGTTCTAACCGGCGAGTTTGCCGACCTGATGCTCGGCTATTATGGTGAGACGATTGGCCCCAAGGACCCGGAAGTGATGGAGAAAGCCCGGGCCCACGCCAAGAAAGAGGCCATCACCACCCGTCCCGCCGACCTGCTGAAGCCCGAGTGGGAAGCCCTGCGCGCCGATGCCCTGGCCGCCAAGGGCAATGGCACGGACGAGGATGTGCTGACCTTCGCCATGTTCCCGCAGGTGGCGCCCAAGTTCTTCGCCACTCGCGACCAGGGACCGAAGAACCTGGGCAAGGATCCGGCGGCCACACCCGCCGCTGCTCCTGCCGCTCCGGCCGCACCGGCCAAGTCCACCGGCCCGCAGAAGTATGCGGTCACCATCAACGGACAGGTGCATAACGTCACCGTCGCGGCATCGCGATAGAGGAAAGGATCGAACTTATGGCTACGACGGTACCCGACAAGCCCAAGGCCCGCACCATGCAGGAGCGCATCAAGGAGCTGAAGGACAAGCGCGCCACCATCGAAAAGGGTGGCGGGCAGAAGCGCATTGACAAGCAGCACGAACAGGGCAAACTGACCGCCCGCGAGCGCGTGGAGAAGCTGGTGGACCCCAGCAGCTTCCAGGAGGTGGGAGCCTTTGCCACCCATCGCGCCACGCTCTTCGGCATGGACGGCAAGGACCTGCCCGCCGACGGCATCGTAACCGGCTGCGCCCGCATTGACGGACGCCTGGTGCACCTGGCCAGCCAGGACTTCACCGTGGCCGGCGGAGCGGCCGGCGAAGCGCACTCCGACAAAGCCGTGGAGATGATGAGGGCCTCGCTCAAAACGGGCTCGCCCTTCGTCTTCATCAACGACTCGGGCGGCGCGCGCATCCAGGAGGGCATTGACGCCCTCGGCGGATACGGCCGCGTCTTCTTCAACAACGTCATGCTGAGCGGCACCGTGCCGCAGGTCGCACTCATCTGCGGACCCTGCGCGGGCGGAGCGGTTTACAGCCCGGCGCTCACCGACTTCATCATCCAGACCAAGCAGGCGCACCTGTTCATCACCGGCCCGCAGGTCATCAAGCAGGTCACCGGAGAGACGGTCAGCGCCGACGACCTGGGCGGCCCGCAGGCGCACATGGTGCACTCCGGAGTCGTGCACTTTGTGGCGGAAAACGACGAGGACGCGCTCTTCATCTGCCGCCGCCTGCTCAGCTTCCTGCCCTCCAACAACCTGGAAGATCCGCCGCGGCTCGAGTACGAGTTCCCCATGGAGGACGACCCGTCACTCAATACAATCGTCCCGGTGGAGCACAAGCAGAGCTACGACGTGCGCGAGGTGCTGACCCGCATCCTGGACCACGCCGACTTCATGGAAGTGCAGTCCGGCTACGCGCCCAACATCGTCATCGGCTTCGGACGCATCCAGGGCCGCGCCATCGGCATTGTGGCCAACCAGCCCAACGTGCTGGCCGGTGCCCTGGACATCAACGCCAGTGACAAGGCGGCGCGCTTCATCCGCTTCCTCAACGCCTTCAACATTCCCATCGTCACCTTCGTGGACGTGCCGGGCTTCCTTCCGGGCGTGCAGCAGGAATACGGCGGCATCATCCGCCACGGCGCCAAGATGCTGTTTGCCTACTCGGCGGCCACCGCTCCCAAGGTCACGGTCATCCTCCGCAAGGCCTACGGCGGAGCCTACATCGCCATGTGCAGCAAGGATCTGGGCGCCGACCGCGTACTGGCCTGGCCCACAGCCGAAGTGGCCGTCATGGGCGCCGAGGGCGCGGCCGAGATCGTCTTCCGCAAGGAGATGGACGCGGCCGAGGACAAGAACGCCAAGCGCCAGGAGCTGATCAGCACCTATCGCGAGGCTTTCGCCAATCCGTTTGTCGCCGCCGGGCGCCGCCTGGTGGATAACGTCATTGAGCCGGCCGCCACGCGCCGCGCCTTGGCCGACGCGCTCAGCGCGCTGGAAACCAAGCGCGAACTGCGGCCCAGCAAAAAACACGGACTGATTCCGCTTTAATCGCGGCAAGGAGACGACCATGGCACCAAACGCAATGGCATCAAAAGCCGCGACCGTGGATTTGGAGGCCGCGTTCAAGCAGTTGCAGGCCGAACTGGCGGCGGTGAAGCAGGACTTCGCCGCCCGCCTCTCCGCACTGGAAGCGCAGTTGGCACCCACGCCCCATGAAGACCCGATCACGCCGGAGTTGCTGGCCGTGATCACGGCCGCGGTGACCAGCTTCCTCGGCGTCAAGGTGAAGATCCACTCCGCTCACCTGCTGTCCCCGGCCAGTCCGTGGGCGCAGGCCGGACGCGCGATCGTGCAGGCGTCGCACAACCTGCCGCGCTAGCCAGATTGGCACCCGGGAGCGTGGCCGTTCTCCAGGAGGCGGCCACCACCGGCCGCACACCGCGCGCGGCGCTCCCCACCACCCGCCCAGCCCAAGTGGCCCGGCGCAAGGAGAAAGACTTTGAAGCTCAAGATCGGAATTGACGGCAAGTCCTACGAGGTGGAAGTCGAGATCACGGAAGACGACTCCGCGCCCAAACCTCACTACATTCCCGCCCAGTCCGCCACCGTTCTGGCGGCCGCACCCGTCGCCGGAGCCGTGGCGCCCAAGCCCGCCGCCGACGAAGGCCCGGTCAACGAAGCCAAGGTCTGCCGCTCGCCCATCGCCGGCATGGTCACCCGCGTCAACGTGCAGGAGGGCCAGCAGATCCAGCCCAACGACCTGCTGCTGGTGCTGGAGGCGATGAAGATGGAGACCAACGTCACCTCGCCCACGGCCGGCAAGGTGAAAAGAGTTCGCGTCGCGCAGAGTGACGGCGTGCAGCTCAACCAGGTTCTGGTGGAGTTCGAATAATGACCACGACCGCCGATCACAAAACCATCGCCGCCGAACTCAAAGACGTGCCCGGCGTTGAGTTCATTGATCACTTCGCCATCAGCGTGCCCCAGGGCCAGCTGGACGGAATGGTCGCCGCCTACGCGCTGCTCGGCTTTGAGGAGATTCATCGCGAGGAGGTTCACGGCAAGGACCTGGTCCGCGAGGCGCTGCTCAAAATCGGCAACGGACCGAACCTCATCCAGTTGCTGGAGCCGCTCTCCGCCGAAAGCCCGGTGCAGAAACTGATTGAAAAAAGCGGCGGCCGCGGCGGTTTCGCCCACGTCGCCTTCCGTGTCAAAAGCGCGCAGAAGGCCTTCGACTACATGAAGGCCAATGGCTTTACCATCATTGACGCCGCGCCGCGCCCCGGCTCACGCGGCACCACCGTCTTCTTCGTGCATCCCAAGTCGCGGGCGGAAAACCCCTTCGGCTTCCTCATCGAGATCGTCGAAGACCCCAGCTAGTTTTCCGGCAATGCTGTCACCCGGGCGCGGACAAACTCCGCGCCCATTTTCTTTGCGGCGCCTCCCCGATTGAAAGGTACAATTCCAACCCGTACGACAACCTTCCCTGGGCGCGCAGGCGGAACCCCTTTCTGGCTCTTGCGACGCCGCTAACGCCGGGGAACCGGAGGCACCGGGATGACTTCCCCGAGCACAGTCGAAGCTGCCATTTATCGCAAAGTAGATTTACGCATTGTTCCCTTCTTATTCCTCTGTTACATCCTGGCTTATCTGGACCGGGTCAACGTGGGTTTTGCCAAGCTGCAGATGCTGAAGGCGCTGAACCTGAGCGACGCCGCCTTCGCCACCGGCGCCGGCATCTTCTTCATCGGATACTTCTTCTTCGAGGTTCCCAGCAACGTCGCACTCAAAAAGTTCGGCGCGCGCAAGTGGATTGCCCGCATCATGGTGAGCTGGGGCATCGTCAGCGGCTGCATGATCTTTGTGACCAACGCGTTCAGCTTCAACGCCTTGCGTTTTCTGCTCGGCATTGCCGAAGCGGGATTCTTCCCCGGCGTCATCTTCTACCTCACCCTCTGGTACCCATCCCGCATGCGGGCCATGCGCACTGCCTGGTTCGTCTCCGCCATCGCCGTCAGCGGCGTCATCGGCAACCCCATCAGTGGCTTCATCATGGACAAAATGAGCGGCCTGCATGGCGTGGCCGGCTGGCAGTGGCTCTTCATCTCAGAAGCCATCCCCAGCATCCTGGTCGGCATCTGGGTCGTCTTCTTCCTCGATAGCAGCATCAGCGAGGCCAAGTGGCTGACGCAGGAAGAAAAAGACGTGCTCGCCAGGAACCTGGCCGCCGAGGAAACCAAGAAAGCCGAGCATCGCCTGGTAGACGCCTTTAAGAGTCCCACCGTCTGGGTTCTCTGCGTCATCTACTTCACGCTGATGGTCGGCCTCTATGGCATCGCCTTCTGGCTGCCCACCATCGTCAAGGCCTTCGGCGTCAAAGGCTATCTCAATGTCGGACTCATCACGGCAATCCCCTACGGCGTCGCCGTCATCGGCATGATGATCCTCAGCCATCACTCGGATAAGACCGGCGAGCGCCGCCTGCACTACGTCTGCAACACCTTGGCCGGTGCCGCGGGACTGGTACTGAGCGGCGTTTACGCCAGCAACCCATACCTGGCCATCGTCTTCCTCAGCATTGGAACCCTCGGCGTCATCGGCTCCATGCCGTTGTTCTGGCCCTTGCCTTCGGCCTTCCTCACCGGCACGGCCGCGGCGGCCGGCATCGGATGGGTGAACTCGGTGGGCAACCTTGGCGGATACTTTGGCCCCAACGTGCCGGTGTGGGCCAAGGCCATCTCCGCCGATAAAAGCGCGGCGCTCTACATCATTGCCGGAGTGCTGGTGCTGGGCGCGGCAGTCACCTTTTTCTTCATCCCCAAGAACCTGCGCGTGCGCATCGGAGAGTGACCCCTGCGCCGTAGACAGCGGGAGCGCGGCCATGGCCGCGCTCCTTTTCTTACCCATATTTTTCGCGGACGCTGCCGCGCGATGTTTCCGTGCTAGCCCTCGGCCACAACCTGCTTCCGCCGCATCATCGCCCACAGGCTGATGATGACCCAGGTAAATTCCAGGATGACGAAGCCCAGCTTGAAGGGATGCAGCGCCACGTAGCCGAGGATGCTGCTGCCCATGGCGTTCAGAAGGTTGTAGGTGGCAGAGCGCGGACTCATCCGTCCGAACTGGTGGCCGGCGTAGGCGATGAGGATCATCAACGCTCCGGCGAAGGAGAACAACTGCATGGGGTCGTGCAACATCTCTAACATTCCTGGAATGCCTTCTTTCAATCTTAAATTATTTGGGAAAACGTTCAGCGCGACAGGCTGCCGGCCTCCTGGCCTTCGGCGTCGCTGTCCCGGTTCTGCTCGAGTGCGGCGCGCAGTGCGCCCAGCACCCGCCGGGTGCAGGATTCAAAGCTGCCCTCAATGCCCAGGCCGCTGGCGCAGCTATGGCCGCCGCCGCCAAAGCCCGCGGCAATCGCCGCCACGTCAACATTGCCTTTGCTGCGCAGGCTGACGCGGTATTGAAAGGGCGAGACTTCGCGGAAGAAGGCCGTCGCCTCTACTCCGTGGATGCTGATGGCCCAGTTCACCAGCCCTTCGCAGTCCAACTCGGTGGCGCCACTCTTCCGCATATCGGCCTCGGTCACGTTCATCCAACTGATGCCGCGCTCCACCTGCAAGGTAACCAGGGCGCGGCCCAGCAGGCGCATTTTGCCCGCGGGGTTGGAGAAGTACACCTGCTGCGCGATCTCCGCCGGATCGGCACCGGCCAGCACCATCTCGCGCGCGAAGGCGAAGGTCTGCGCCGTGGTGCCGCGATAGCAGAACGAACCCGTATCGGTGAGCACGGCCGTGTACAAACTGGTGGCGATTTCCGGAGTGATGGTGACGCCCGCCGACAGCGCCAGGTGGTAGACCAGTTCGCTGCAGGCCGCCGCCGTGGGCACAATGTAGTTCAGGTTGGCAAACTCGCGGAAGCCCTCGTGGTGATCCACGTTGATGCTGAACAGCCCGTTCAGTCCATTCAGCCCGGTGCGGCGCAGGCTGTCGCACTCCAGCACGAACACTCCGTCATACTCGCCGGCCACCACCGGTGTGGTGCGAATCTCGCTGGCGCCCGGCAACTCGCGATACAGGAAGGGCACGCCGTCGGCCAGGTAACCGTCGGCCTGCTTGCCCATGGCGCGCAGAATCTGCACGCAGCCCAGCACGCTGCCCACGGCGTCGCCGTCCGGACGCGAGTGGCTGGTCACCAGCCAACGTTCGCGCGCCCGAATGGCCGCCACGATTTCGTCCAGGCGATTCAAGGCTTCCGTTTCCTCTCGCGCTTTTCAATGCGGGTCAGCAACTGCTCCACCCGCGCGCCGTGCAGCACGCTGGTGTCAGCCACAAAGTGCACATCCGGAGCCACGCGCAGGCTCAACGCATCGGCCAGTTCGTGACGGATGAAGCCCACCGCCTCGGTCAGCGCGGAGAGGCTCTGCTTCTGTTCCTTTTCGCTGCCTTCCAAGCTCACGTAGATGCGCGCGCTCTTGCCGCCCGGCGCCATCACCACTTCGTTCACCGTCACCAATCCAATGCGCGGGTCGTTGAGCTCGCCAGTGACGATCAGCGTCAGCTCCTCCTTGATGGCCTCCACCTGGCGATCCTTATGATGTTGTGCGCTGCGGTTTTCCACGATTCCTGCTCCTTACCACTCAATGAAAAAGTTCGACACTCAAAAGCTCAATACCCGGACCCCGCAACGCGGGACCGGGTAAACGTTGTAGGTTATCACAGCGGAAACCGCGGCGCGAGGGCGCACGCCGAAAGATCACAAGGATGAAACGCTGAAAAGGAACTCCGCGGAAAACTACAGCTCGATCACCAGTCCCTCTTTGGCGGCACGCACGCTTGTGTAGTACTCGCTGGCACTCTTCACAATGTTGTCAATGCACGCGTCATCGTGGTCGGGGTCATGGTGGTACAGGATGAGTTCCTTGGCGCCGCTCTGCATCACGATGTTGACGGCCTCGCGCCAGTGGCTGTGTCCCCAGCCGCGGCGCTTGGCCTGGTACTCGTCCGGCAGATACTGCGCGTCGTAGATGAGCACGTCGGCGCCTTCGGCCAGTTTGCGCACGTTGCGGTCAAACACCGGATGGCCGGGTTCGTTGTCCGTGGCGTACACAAAGATTCCGTTGGCGGTCTCCAGGCGAAAGCCGAGACAGCCCTGGGGATGGTTCAGCCACATGGACTGGATGGTGCAGTCGTCGAACTCGACGCGCTCTTCTTCCATGTCGTAGAAGTTGCAGTGTGCCGCCATCTCCGTCATGTCCACCGGAAAATACGGGTCGGCCATCTGCTCTTCAATGGCGCGCTGCAGTCCGCGGGTGCGGCTGCTGGAGTGGAAGAAGAAATAGTTGTCGCTGTTTTCATACAGCGGCTGAAAGAACGGAATGCCCTGGATGTGGTCCCAGTGAAAGTGCGAGAGAAAGACGTGCGCGAAGATCGGATCCGTGCCATGGTCGAGCATCATCTGCTTGCCCAGGTTGCGGAAGCCGGTGCCGCAGTCAAAGATGTAGATGTGATCGTTGACCTGCACCTCCACACAGGAGGTGTTGCCGCCATACTGCATGTTCTCCATTTGCGGAGTGGGAGTGGAACCGCGCACGCCCCAGAATTTGATTCTCATGCATCCTCGACGAGAGACGGCCCGCGCCTTACGAACAAAAAGTAATCGGCACCAAAGGTTCTGAGAAGTATACGGCAGCAGGCCCTGCTCAACAATGCGGGCGGTCCATTCCCATACACTGGCCATGCGGACCACCCCAGTTGCCGAACGGCCTCCGCTCCCCTTGCCGGTCTCCTCGGCGGCTCCGTTCCCCCACTCGGGCAGATTCCCTCCCCGGTCCTCGGGGATATCCAACCCCGGGGGTAGGTAAACTAGTGACTTGACACTTCCATTGGGGGACGTAAGCTCTAATGCAAGGAGCTATGCCATGAATCAGCCATCCGGACAGGAGAAACGTGCCATTCCACGCTTTGCCCTGGAGTTGCCGGTCAAGGTGAGCCCGACTGCCGGAAACCTGGCACACGCGGCCACCACAAAGGACGTCAGCTCGCTCGGCGTCTGCTTCCTCTGTGACTCGGCCGTGGAGAAGGACTCGGAGATCGAATTCACTCTTACCCTGCCCGCCTCGGTCACCATGACCGAACCCATCAACGTGCGCTGCGTCGGCAAGGTGGTGCGCGTCGGTGACGCCAGGGGCGCCTTTGAGGTGGCAGCCGCCATCCGAAGCTATGAGTTCGTCTCCGACGAACAGATTCAGAACATCTTCCCCGCAAACGGCACAACGCCCCAGTCGTGATGAGGTTTTACTTCGCCAGCCGCTGGCCGCTCGGTCTCTGCCTGCTGCTGGCGGCCACCCCTTTGTGCGCGCAAAATCCCATTGGCGAACTGGTTGCCGAAGGCGCCAGCGTGCGTGGCATGATCAGCCTGGAGGGCGGCGGCACCAGGGTTCTCAGCGGATCGCAGATTACGGCCGGCGACGCGGCGGCCCGCTTACGCCTCGTGCGCGGCGGAGAGCTGCGCGTTTGCCCCAGGACAAACCTTTCCGCCAACACCGACGCCGAGGGCAAGACCATGGTCTTCGGCCTCAACATCGGCGCCCTGGAGGTGGACTATCCCCTCGGCGGCGGATCGGATTCCCTGCTGACACCGGACTTCCGCGTGCAACTCATCGGCCCCGGCAACTTTCACTTTGCCATCAGCGTCACACCCACGGGAGACACCTGCCTGCGCCCGCTGGCCGGCAACGACGCGTCGCTGTTTCTCTCCGAAATGATGGGCACGGGCAGCTATCAGCTCACCCCGGGCAAAAGCATTCTTTTCAAGGGTGGGCGCATCAGCGGAGCCACCGCGGCCCCACCCAGTTGCGGCTGCCCGGCCGGCCCCGCCGCGCCGCCCAAGCCCGTGCCGGAGCCCCCGCATCCCAGCGCCCTGC
Organism: uncultured Acidobacteriota bacterium; assembly: GCA_963719655.1. GTDB lineage: Bacteria > Acidobacteriota > Terriglobia > Terriglobales > Acidobacteriaceae > TOLSYN. The sequence continues at coordinate 18,936 of CAVRDQ010000145.1, forward strand.
CGGAGACCAGCCTGCGCCCGCCCGCCGCGCCGGAGGCGCACCTCGAGGCCGATACCACCTTCGCCTACCAGGCCAGGAACGACGTGCAGGACGTAACTGTAACGGTGGCACGGCTTTCCGTCTCGCGTGACGATTCGCACCTGGCTCTGGCCATGCTGCCGCGCGTCACGCCCCCGGCCAAGGCCGCCGCGCCGCTGAAACCGGAGAAAAAAGCTGGCCTTTGGCAGCGCTTCAGCGGTATGGTGAACCGTCTTTTTGGCAAATAAGTTGGGCGCGGGCGAAAAAACCTTCCCAAAGACCCCTACTTTTTTTCGCCGGGAGCGTGGTAAACTCCCTTTTGCCAACGTTTTACCCTTGCGAGTCAGACCCGGAAGGGGTTGCGAATTCCGCCAACACGGAGACAGAAGAACATGACGAAAGCCGATCTCATCGAAGAAGTTTCACGTTTGGCCGAGTTGACCCGCAAGGACAGCGAAGTCATTGTGGAGACGATCTTCGACAGTGTGGTGCGGGCGTTGCGTTCCGGCGACAAGATCGAGATTCGCGGCTTTGGCAGCTTCCGCACGCGCCAGCGCAAACCGCGTGTCGGACGCAATCCCAAAACCGGCGACCGCGTCGAAGTGCCGCCCAAGAAGATTCCCTTCTTCAAGCCCAGCAAGGAGTTGAAGGACATGGTGAATCGCGACGGCGTGGCTCCGGCGGCCGTTGTGCCGGCTCCTCCGGCCGAGGCCTAAGCTGGCCACCATCTCCGCCGCCTCTCCAACACCGGGCGCGCGGAGCGCAGACAGCAACCTCCGGCCATGGGAGGCCGGGCCGTACTCTTCCGTGAATCTGCCGAATTCCATCACGCTGGCGCGCATTGCATGCGTGCCTTTGTTTCTGTGGAGCCTCTCCACCCATCGCTTCGCCTCCGTGCCCGGGCGCCAGGAGCTGGTCGCCGCATTCCTGTTTCTGCTCGGCTCCATCACCGACGGACTGGACGGCCAGATTGCGCGCCGCACCGGAAGGGTCACCGTGCTCGGCGGATTGCTTTCGCCGCTGGCCGATAAGCTGCTGGTCTCCACGGCCTTTGTCGCCCTGGTGTACTTTGCGCCGGAGCTGGTCGCGCCCTGGATCGCCGTCGTCATTGTCGCCCGCGAGTTCCTGGTCACCACCCTGCAGTCGGTGGCCACGCAGGAGCACATGGAGTTGCGCTACGTCGAAATTGGAAAATATAAAACCGCGGTGCAGGCCTTCAGCGTCATCACCATTCTGCTGGCGCATGCCTGGCCGGTATGGGCGGGCGACGTGCCCGGCATCCTGGTGGCGCGCGCCGGAATCTGGCTGCTGATTACCGTCTCGGTGATTACGAGCGTGGCCAGCCTGCGTTTCTTTTTGGCCGAGGTGGTCCGCCAACTTGGCGGAGAGATGTAGTTCGGTTCTTGCAGAGGAGGATTTTTGCGATGAGCGAGACGTCTGAGCATTCAAAATCCAATCAATCAGAATCGGATCAATCCACATCCAGACATTCAGGGGGCGGCGATCCCGCCACGGCGGAATATCCCTCCACCGGCGAGTACTCCCCGGTCGAGCGGCGCTGGCTGCTGCAACTGGCGCATCACACCATCCGCGCCGGGGTCATCGGACGCGCATTGGATTCTTCGGCCTCGACGCCGGCCACAAACCACCTGCATCAGCCTCGCGGAGCCTTTGTCACCCTGCATGAGAACGGTCAGCTGCGCGGCTGCATCGGCAGCATCACGGCCTACGCCCCGCTCGATGAGACCGTCCGCGACATGGCCCTGGCCGCCGCACTGGAAGACCCGCGCTTTCAGCCCGTCGGCGAAGACGAACTCGACCGTCTGCAACTGGAGATCAGCGTATTGACGCCGATGTTTACCATCGCGCCGGAAGATGTCGTGGTGGGCCTGCACGGATTGATGATCACTCACGGCGGACATCGCGGCCTTCTGCTGCCGCAGGTTCCGGTTGAATGGGGATGGGACCGCGAGACCTTCCTGGCGCAAACCTGCCGCAAGGCCGGACTGCCGGACGATCAGTGGAAGAAGGGCGCGAAGCTCGAGGCCTTCACCGCCGAGGTCTTCGGCGAGAGTTCACCGGGAGAGAGTTTGCGGTAGAAGGGTTCCGCTTTATACCGAACTTGTGTTTGTCGCGCGACGAATTCCGTATCGCGACAGCTGCCAAATCCCCACCAAGAACCACACAAACCACGTGGCGAGTATCAACAACAGCGGAAGTCGATAGAAGTCATGGATGAGGGGCAGGAAGGCAATCAACAGTGCACAGCCTCCTAAAACTGTGTTGATCAGAGCTGGATGTGGAGATGATGGTAAAGGGCGTGTCCAATTAGGCAACGCCCCGAGGATCAACCATTGCGCGAAGATAAGCCCCAAAAAGCAAGTATCTAAGATCACGTCGCCCTTGACTGAATCACGGCCCAATAGATGGTGCATGACTCCAGCCAGCGCCGTATCACTATAAGAATTCCGAACCTTCCATCCACTGAGTATCGCTGCGGGGAGATTCGTTACCCCCACGATTGCTTCCATTGGCGAGGGATAGCAGCAAATTGCCATGGGGTCCCAACCCACTGCATCTTCTTGAGATTTTGCCTCCTTCAGTAGCGTTCTTTGCTCACCACCTGCATTGCGGGCACTCCAATCCGCAACGCGCAGGTGCACGATGATCGGCAGTACTACTAGAAGATGCACTAAGGCATACAACAGACCACGCCGCCAGTTCATGGCATTCCCCTGTTGAATTAGACACCGCAATCTTAACTTTTGTAGCGGAAGCCTGATCGTCTCAGTTTTGAACGCATGGGGATTTCACGCTGCCTGCCGTTTTCCCGGCCCCGCGTAGTACCCCACCACTCCCAGCGCGATCAGCACCACACCCACCATCAGCGCGCTGACCGGGCCAATCTGCTCGCTGCGGCTGCGCACGCAACTGATGACGATGAGCACCGTCGGCGGCACGCTGACCAAGACGAGTCCAACGCCGCCAAATGGCACGCGGAAGGGTCTCGGCAAATCCGGCTCGCGGCGGCGCAGCACGATCAGCGCGACAAACTCCAGCAGGATACTCAACCCGGTGAGCAGCACGTCGAGTATCACCGTGCGCTCAAAGCCCAGGCCCATGGCCAAGCCCCACAGCACGGAGCAGACGACGATGGCCACCCACGGCGCGCCCGCGGAATTCTCCCGCGCAAAGATCTTCGGCAAATATCCGTCGCGCGCCATGGCGTAGGGCAGCCGCGACAAGCTCATCACCAGCGCGTTGAATGTGCTGAAGGCGGCCAGCATTCCGGCGGCGGTCATCAGGGCCGCCAGTTTTTGTCCGCCGAAGATGGCCGCGATGTTCACCCACGAGCCGGTCTCCCATGCCTGCTGCGGCACCCCGGCGTGGCAGGCGGCGGCAATCGGCAGCAGGTAGCTGGCCACCACCACGAGCAGGCTGATGGCCATGGCGCGGGTGTAGGTCTTGCGCGCGTTCTCCACCTCGCCGGCAATGGTGCTGGCGTTGTCCCATCCCATGTAGTTCCACATGGCAATCAGGATGCCGCCCATCAGGTCACTGCGCGTGACGTGCGCATGCGCGGCCATTGCGTGCGGAGCGTTCATCCCCAGCCACACGAGAAACGCGAACGGAGCCAGCAGCAGGAGCACAAAGAAGATGCTGCCGCGGCCGACGAATCCCGCGCCGAACAGATTCATCACCACGCAAATGGCGATCATGGCCACGCCCAGCACGAGCGGCCAATGCCCCTCGCCCAAGGCCGGCAGAAGATGCCCGAGATAGGCGGCAAAGAGGATGGGGTACACGGCCATGTCGAAGACGGAGCCGAAGAATGTGAGCCAGGATTCCTGAAATCCCCAGAAGGGGCCCATAGCGCGGCGCACCCACACGTAGAAGCCGCCGGTCTCCGGCATGGCACTGGCGAGTTCGCTGACCATCAGCGTGGTGGGCAGGGCCCACACCAGCGGCGTGAGGCAAAGGATGAGGATGGCGCGCGAGTAGCCGTTATGGCCGACGATCTCTTCCAGACCGAAGGGGCCGCCGCTGACCATGGCGTACGTTGAGGCCACCAGGGCCAGCAGTCCGAGCCTGCGGGAGTGCTTCAATCCTTACTTGTGCGGCTGGCAGCCGCCCAAAAAGATGCGATGGCGCAGGCGGTCCACCAGCTTGCATGGTTCGGGAGCGGTGGGCGTTGCTACCGGCGCGTTGCCTGGGCCTTCGCCCTCCAGCACGTCGCCCAATTGCACTTCGGCCGCGGTGCGGATGATGATGACGGTGGAGGAGTGCTCGGTCACGCTGAGCACCAGCGCCTCACCCAGCACGTGCGAAGGCAGCTTTGCAATGGACTTGAGGTGCGCCTGGTGCACGGCATTGGGCTCCAACCCGCGCGGCAACTGTTCGCTGATCCGGTCCATCTTGTTCAGGTCGCGATCGCCGTATCCGCGGCGGATGTAGAGGTAGTCGCCGGGGCGTGCGCCCTTGGTGGCGCCAAAGTCGGTGTACACAATGCTGCCGCGTCCCAGCAGTTCGACAAAATCCTTGGAGCCCAGGATGCGTCCGCGCGCCGCGCCCGTCGGGGGCAGAAACTGATCGAGCGGAGGATCCACGTCGCGCGTCGGCGGCACGGGCTTTTCTTCAAATGGCACCACGATGTCTCCGGGCACGGCCGGATCGCAGGAGAAGGTGATCTTGGCCACCGCTCCGCCCTTGTGCACGCTGCTCACCGTGACCTGGCCGATCTCCTGGTAAAGATGGCCGAGATTCCGCAGGTGGCGCGCCTCTTCGGGCACACTGAGCTCCTTGTTGGGGTCCACCACCTCGCGCAGGATGCTGTAGCGCTCACCGGCCGCCAGGTTCGGGCCGGCCAGGAAGACGGTCTCGCCCTGCGGGAACTGATCCACGTGCGGCGCTTCCTTGCTGGCGGCGATGAAGTTCTTACGCGACAGCGTGCGGTGGTACACAAAGCCCGCGCAGTACATCTGCGTGTAGCCGGGCACAAAACTCTTACTGGCGGAGGATGATTGTGCCGGAGGGGTGTTTTGTGCCCACAGGCTGCCGCAAGCCAGAACCGCGATGATGGACAATCGTTTCATTTCCTGCTCCCTTGCCGCGCAATCTTCGTGCGCTGCCAAGCTCCCCAAAACAGGCCACGGCGCGGCCTTCGCGCACGGGCGGGTGCCCCACGGGGATACCCGGGAAGCTAACAAAGCGCGTATCCGGGGTCAAGTAACGAAAGATAAAGACGTTAACTGAAAGGGCACTTTCCTCAATTTCTGCAATAATATGGAAGAAAAGCCAATCCGGGCATTGCAACCCGGGTTCAGGCTCATTACCATTGTGCCCCTGATGACTGACTCATCCATGAATTACGTAGCCCGCTCCCTGCGCCTTCGCATTCCGCGCATTTGCGTCACTTTGTCGGATAGCGATCCCGCCGTATTGCTGGACAATGCCGAAGCCGTCCTCCGCGAAAATACCCTGATCGAGCTGCGCCTCGACTACCTGAAGCAGCCGCTCGCGGCCATCCCGCGCATCCGCCGCCTCATGGAGGTGCGGCCCGACGCCATACTGATTGCCACCTGCCGCCGCCAGGCCGCGGGAGGCCAGTTCCGCGGCTCGCTCGCCGGTGAGATTGAGGTGCTGGAAAAGGCCGCCGAAGCCGGCTGCCCCGCCCTCGACATCTCCATTGAGACCGCCGAGGCCGTCAGCGCCGCCAACTGGGAGAAGCTGCGCGCCAAGGCCGCCATCATCCTCAGCAGTCACAATTTCAAGAACACCACCAAGCTGGAAGAGAGCTTCGAGCGCATGCGCGCCTACCCGGCCGACTTCTACAAGGTGGTGGGCACCGCGACCTGTCTGCATGACAACGTGGTGATGGCGCGCTTCCTCGAAAAGTACTGCTCGGAATATCCCATGGTGGGCATGTGCATGGGCGACCAGGGAATGCTCAGCCGCATCCTGGCCATCCGCGCCGGCGCGGCCTTCACCTTCGGCGCCGCCGAAGCCGGCAAGGAGACCGCTCCCGGCCAGCCCACCTTCCGCACGCTGCGCGACTTCTATCGCGTCGAGCAGGTGGATTCGGTCACCAAGTTCTACGGCATCGCCGGCAACCCGGTCAGCCACAGCATGTCGCCCTGGGTGCTGAATTCGGCCTTCCGGCGCGAGAACGTCAACGCCGTCTACGTGCCGCTGCTGGCCCGCACACTCGATGACCTGCTGGCCACCACCACCGACCTGCCGCTCGACGGCCTCAGCGTCACCATGCCTTACAAGCAGGCCGTGGTGGAGCACCTGGACAACAGCGACGTGCTGACGCAGCGCACCGGCGCCTGCAACACCATCGTGCGCGGCAAGGATGGCCGCCTCTTCGGCTTCAACACCGACGTCTACGGAGTGGCCGCCGCGCTGGATACCCGCGTGCCGCTGAACGGCGCCAAGGTGCTGGTGCTCGGAGCAGGCGGAGCCGCCCGCGCCGCCGTCTTCGGATTGCGCGCCCGCGGCGCCGAAGTCTTCATCCTGAACCGCACGCCGGCCACCGCGCAGGGACTGGCCAAGCAGAGCGGCTCAAAGGCCATCAAGCGCAGCGACGTGGCGAAGATGAGCTTCGACGTCATCTTCAACGCCACGCCGGTGGGCATGGCCAGTGACAAGCACACACCGCTTGAGGAGAACGAGCTGAACACCGTCTGGGTCTTCGATTCGGTCTACAACCCGATTGAGACCCCGCTGCTCAAGATGGCGCAGGCCAAGGGCCTGGGCACCATCAGCGGCGTGGAGATGTTCATCCAGCAGGCGGCACGGCAGTTTGAGATCTGGACCGGCAAGCCCGCGCCGCTGGACGGCATGCGGCAAGTGCTGCTCCGCCAGCTCGGCGCCGTCGGCGTCGAAGGCGCGGCCCCCATTCCCACCGTGGTACTGCCCAAGAACAAGATTCTGGCGGCGGTCACCACGGCCACTGGAGCCGAAGGCGCGGAGGGCGTAATTGCCGCGGCCGAGGCGCAGCCCGTATCCGCCTCCGCGGTGAAGCCTGCGGCCACCAAGGCGGCCTCCAGGCCCGCCGCCAAGGTTGCTGCCCCCAAGGTGGCTGCCAAGCCCTCCAAGGCCCCGGAAAAGCCTCCTGCGAAGGTGCCGGCTGCGGCTAAACCAGCTGCAAAGGCAGTCTCCAAGGCGAAGCCTGTGCAAAAGCCGGCCAAAAAGACTTCGGCCCCGGCCAAGAAAGCCGCGGCTCCAGCAAAGAAGGCGGCTGCACCCGACAAAAAGGCGGCTGCGCCCGACAAGAAGAAGAAACACTAGCCGAAAAAACTCCCAGCCCCGTCCTCCGGCCTGCCAATTGGGCCACCGGAGGGCGGGGCTCTTCTTTTCTCCTCCGACAGCCCATCTCGTCTCCTCCGACAGGCCATCTCGCCCCTCCCAATTCGCCTCCGCGGGCGCCCGCCCGGGCCATGGCGGTCACTATTTTCAGCACTTTGCACCACCCTATGTGCAATCAAGAGTGCAAATGACGATTCCGATTCGCCATTCAATGTCTTTTATTGCTCTTTCCATTGCCATTTTGCCCGTTTGGCTTTAGGATTTAAGTGTTACCCGTCATTGATTTATAGCGATTTGGACTAGTAGAGCAGCGCAACTGAAGCAGAGTAGAGCAGGCATTCATCCTGGTACCTTTTATGGCTTACCTACCCAAGAATCACTGCCCTCAAGATTTTCATTTCAGTTAAACCTGTTTCGGATTTCCCGGCTCCGTATGTGCCGGGGATCGCTGGAGAGCGAAGATGGCGTGGTACGCGTACTGCATCAGCGAGCAGTCTAGCTTCCAACAGGGCCGGGTTCGCCGGCCGTTCCTCATCGAATCCCTGAAGGGCATTAACCAGGCTCCAGTGCGGGGTTTTCCCTGTGGGGAATTCGTTGTCATCGTCAGTGAAATGGAGACGGGACAGGCCCTGAATCAGCAGTCCGTCATGGAGCATGCCCGGGTCGTGGGCGAATGCTTCAAGGCGGCCACGCTCCTCCCATTCAAATTCGGCACCGTCTTTGACGGCGACGAGGCGCTCCGCCAGGCCATCCGTAACAACAAGAAAACATTTGCCGAAAGCATCGCCCACCTGCGCGGCAAGGCCGAAATGCACATCAAGGTCACCGTCCGCGAGGGCGCTTGCGTGGCCGAACTGCTGGAGCTGCCGGCGCACAAGGCCGGCGGAGAGTACTTGACCCGCCTGAAGGAACAGGCCTCGCGCGATCGTGAACGCCAGTCGCGCGCCCGCGCCCTCAGCGTGCAGGTCAGCCGCCTGCTCGGCCCCCTGCAGGAGGAGATCAGCTGCCGCAAGAACGAGAGCGGCATGGTCCTGGACATCTCCCACCTGATCGAGAGCGATGGCGTCGAGCGCTACCAGAGCCGTTACTCCAGCGCCTTAAGGCAGCTAAAAGGTGTCGAGATCACGCTCAGCGGTCCCTGGCCGCCTTACCACTTCATGCCGGAGCCGGGAAAAGTGCGCACGGTGGTCAACCACGCCTAGCGCAAGTGCGAGGATTCCTCAAAAGGGCCGGCCAAGAGCCGGCCTTTTCGCGTGGCATGCGGAGCGCCCGGCAATGGGCTGCACGCGGCTGACAGTTTTTTGTCCTCTCCGGGGGCCGAATGACGTTCGCTAAGGTATTCATAGTGCGGGAGTTGGAATCTTGAGAAAGAAATAAAGATTTTTTGCTTCGCCGCGCCAACTGCCGCATCCAACGCGGTAACAAAGAGGCCACAATCACATGGAAGTTCCTCGCAAGACGTTTTAACTTCACATGGCTGCCTCCACCACGCGGGGCAGCGTCAAGGATTCTGCGTAGTACGGTTCCCTCCCTCTTCGCCTCTTTCAAAAAGCGACCCTTCAAGGGTCGCTTTTTCGTGCCGCCACGCCGTCGAAGTTGCAGAGTATTTGAGAAGGACTCCTGCAACCGGGCTGGCGGTTCGAATCCCTCCTTTTTTTCTTCCCATGCCTGGATTGCAAAAACACCCGATTCCCGCTTCTGAAAATTTCTCCCGGTCTCCTTGTTTGTCAGCCGTGCGCCGCCATCGGACGTTGACCGCCGCACGGTGGCGGAATAGTATCTACTGCTTTGGCGCACTGCGCACGGCAGAACATGGGCGCCAACGGACGGAAAAGAATTTATGGACCCCTCGAAGCTGCAACACTTCCGCACTCTTCTGGAAGACCGGCGCCGCGCCCTGCGCGAGAGCGTGGCGCGCACCGAAGAGGATGGCCGCGCCGCCCAGACAAGCGACAGCGCACAGGACATTGTGGACCGCGCCAGCGGCAGCTATCAGAAGGAGTTTCTGTTTGCGCGCAGCAACACCGGCCGCGGCTCCCTGCAACTGGTGGAGCGCGCGCTGGCCGACATCAAAGACGGCGCCTACGGAGAGTGCGAGCACTGCGGCGACGAGATCAACCTGCGCCGCCTGGAGGCCGTGCCCTGGGCCCGCCACTGCATCCGCTGCCAGGAGAAGATTGAGCGCGGCGAACTGGTGGAGAACGCCGCGGACGAGGCTACCGAGGAAGCCGGCTAACTGGGCGTCTGGTCCTTGGGAGGAAAGAAGAGCTCCTGTAACTTGCGCCGCAGAATGGAGCCGCCGAAGGCTCCAGCACACCCGGGCAGCACCACCAGGAACGAGCCTCCGACGCTGGCGCGGGTGAAGTGTGCGGTCGGCATCCGCACCATGGCCACGGCGATGGCCAAAGGCACCGGCGCACCCACCAGCAGAACCCATCGCCACGCCCGATCCGGCCGCAACACGCCCAGCAGCATGGTGCAGAAGGTCACGGCCAGGGCGCTCAACAGTGGGTCGGGCTCCTCAAGGCTCTCCACCGCCACGTGCAGCAGGCCGCAGCCCACGCCAAGCGCAAGGGCAAACAGGTAGACCAGCAGGGCGTGGCGTTCGGGTCGCGATTCGTTCATTTGCACATCGGTCATAAGAAGTTCGATTCCGCACGGAGTGAATTCCTGCGGCCTCTGCTATTTGCGTAGAAATTGTAACCCATGCCTGCGCGCTTGCCGGGGTGCCATGCTCGCGGCTATTCTTACGCCATGCATCACACTGAGGATTTTCTGAAAGTTTGGGAGATGGAGAGCGCGTCCACTCTGAAGGTGTTCACGGCGCTCACCGACGCAACTCTTCCGCAGAGCGTTGTGCCCGGCGGCTACAGCCTGCAATCGCTGGCATGGCACATCACCAACAGCATTGCCGCCATTCCCGCGCAGGCCGGATTCGTGCCGGCCCCGGAGCGCAAGCCCGCGCCGTCCACGGTGGCGGAGATCATCGCCGCGTACGCCAGGAACTCCAAGGCCCTGGCCGACGCCGTGCGCGACCAGACAACGGACGCCGCGCTGGCCGAGCAGGTCCAGTTCTTTGGCCGCACCCTGCGCCGCGGAGCCATTCTCTCCGTGGCCATCATGCACCAGGCGCACCACCGCGCGCAGATGACCGTGCTGATGAAGCAGGCGGGGCTGCGCGTGCCCGGCGTCTACGGCCCATCCGAGGACGATACCAAGGCGGCGCAGAAGTAGCTGGGGGCCATTCAACAGGAACTGGCACTTCGGCGGGAAAACGCGCCACGGAAGTCTCGTTGACTCCCGCCTGCCGCTGTATCACTATGAAGCGCCATGTCCCTTAAAATCCTCGCCTATCGGTTTGCGCCAGCGTGGCTGATCCGGGAGCTGCGGCATCGCAAGCATCTGGCGGATCTGGCCACCGATGTGGAGCCGGAGGCGGCCACGGTGCAACGGGTTCTTCTGCCTGGGCAAACCGCATTGGACATTGGAGCGAACTACGGCGTCTTCACCAAGCTGTTCTCTGAACTGGTGGGGCCGGCAGGCAGGGTTCTGGCTTTTGAGCCGGTTCCGGAGACCTATCGCACGCTTGCGGCCGGCGTCCGGCGATACGGGATGAGCAACGTAAAAGTCTTCAACAACGCAGTTTCAGATCGCGCGGGTCACCTCGCGATGACCATTCCGCGCAACAGCGATGGCTACGGAGACAATCTCTGTTGCGCTCATGTTACTGCGCAAAGTGGTTCTCCTGATTCGTTCACCGTGGAGTCCATCACCATTGACTCCCTGCAACTGCCTGGCGTGGACTTCATCAAGATTGACGTGGAAGAACACGAGTTGGAGGTGCTGCGCGGGTGCCAGGATACCATCGGCAGATTCCATCCTGTTCTGATGGTCGAAGTCACCGCGCAGAGCACCGTGGACTTCCTGTGCGATGAGTTGCATTACCCTCCGCCGGTGACTGTTTCTCCCTCCAATCAATTGTTTACCTGCAAGCCATGAATCGCGAATTGGCCCGCGCATCCCTCTCGGCGCGTGGGCCTTCGCTTCGTCTGAACTAGTGAACTAGTGAGCGGTGGTGGTGCGGGGACCTGGCGTTGGGTGCAGGGGAATGGAAGTCACCGGCGGGACTACCGGCTCCAGTGGAAGGTTGGGTCCGGAGACCGGCGCGCCCGGGTTCGCCGAGGCGCTGGCAGCCTGGTTGACGGTGAACTTGCTCTTACTGTTGGAAAGCTGCGTGTGCGGATAGCTGTTCTGCGTCTGCGTAGTGTTGGTGACACTGGGAATGGACATGTGCAGCGCCCTCCTGGGTGGATACCATACCGGACCGCCTGACTGGCAATCTCTCCCGTGTCAGATGCAATCCATCTGCCGTGGCAGATTAGAAGGCGCACACAATCCATTCGCAGCGTTGTGACGTGAAAAAGCGCGGACATCACGTCCGCGCCTTTGGATTCTCCTGCGCGCTACTCGTACTTGTAGAAGCCACGGCCGCTCTTGCGGCCCAGCCATCCGGCGTCCACCATCTTGATGAGCAGCGGACAGGGACGGTACTTCGAGTCGCCGAGCCCGCTCTGCAACACGCGCATGATGTCCAGGCAGACGTCGAGGCCGATGAAGTCGGCGAGCGTCAGCGGCCCCATGGGGTGCGCCATGCCCAGCTTGAAGACCTCGTCCACCGCCTCAGGGGTGGCCACGCCCTCCATCACGGTGTAGATGGCCTCGTTAATCATGGGCAGCAGGATGCGGTTGCTGACGAAGCCCGGCGCGTCATTGACCTCAACCGGAGTCTTGCCCAGCTTTTCGGCCGTGGCCTTCACCGCCTGGTAAGTTTCGTCGCTGGTGGCGATGCCGCGAATCACTTCGACGAGCTTCATGACGGGCACAGGATTGAAGAAGTGCATGCCGATGACGCGGTCCGGCCGCTTGGTCTGCCCGGCCAGTTTCGTAATGGAGATGGAGGAAGTATTGCTGGCGAGGATCGTCTCCTGCGGGCAGAGCTCGTCGAGCTCGCGGAAGAGCTGCTGCTTGATCTCAAACTTCTCGCTGGCCGCCTCGATCACCAACTGGCAACCCGCAAGGTCCCGGCGGTCGAGCGAGGGGCGGATGCGGGCCAGCACCTGGTCGCGCGCTTCGGCCGCGAGCTTTCCCTTCTCCACCTCGCGCCCAAGGTTCTTGGTGATGGCCGCCAGTCCGCGGTCGAGAAAACGCTGCTCCACTTCGACGAGCACGACGTTGTATCCGCTCCTGGCGCAGACGTGAGCGATGCCGTTGCCCATGGTTCCAGCGCCGATTACTCCAATGGTTTCAACATTCATAAGACAATCTCCGGTTCGGGATGAACCGGGAAGTTTATCAGTTGGAGCGCGGGCGGGCGAGAGCATTCGCGCAGCCATGCAAAAGCCCCGGAATGATCCGGGGCTTTGTTTGAAAGCTCTTTGTGTTGGAGTGAGGTCGCTACTTCTGGCTGGCCACGGCCAGACGGGCTTCGGCGCGGGCCAGCGCGGCGCTGGCTGCCTCGTAGGCCGCATGGTCCTCGGCTTCCTTGATCGCCTGCTGCGCGCGGGCAAGGGCTGCTTCGGCCCTGGGCACGTCAATGTCCTCGGCCAGTTCGGCGGTCTCCGCCAGGATGGTGACCTTCTCCGGCAGCACCTCGGCAAAGCCCCAGGCCACGCTGAGGCGCGTGGTGGTGCCGCCGAGTTTGTAGGTGATCTCGCCAACCGCCAGCTCGCTGATAAGCGGAGTGCGAGGCGGCCTACCTCACGCCCGTGATCCTCCTC
>CAVRDQ010000146.1:0-7323 GCA_963719655.1 uncultured Acidobacteriota bacterium
CGCCTCACGTATTGCTCATGCTCCTTGTTCAGGTAGCTGACTTTCGGCATCTTCGCCGTCGACTGATCCGGTAGAGAAACAATTGTATTGCTGCTCATTACTTCACCCCCTGCGCTGCTGGCGCAGTCTTGCCATGACTCTCCGGCAATAGCTCGGGAGTCGTGAGTGTCTGATTAATGCGGTAGTTGGAATCGAGATTCTTGATGTACTCAATCAGTGAGATCACGCCCTCTTCGCTGATCTGCCCTTGATATGTGGGCATGATCGGAGCGTAACCTTCGATGTTGTGCTGCGAAGGATTCAGAATCGCCTCGCGCAGATAAGCATCGTCGGCAATGACGCTACGGCCATTCGAGAGATTCAATTTTGCCCCGTAAACATTGGCCAAACTCGGGCCGCGCGCGTCGGGACGGTCATTGTGGCAAGCCGCGCAACTCAAACTCGCAAACAAACGCTCGCCATTCTGCGCCAGGCTCATGCCGCTCGTCGATTCTGCCAGCCATTTCTTGTAATCCTCAGGCGACAATACAACAACTTCGCCAATCATCGCCGAGTGTGCCGTGCCGCAATACTGCGTGCAGAACAAGTGATACGTGCCCGGAACCGTCGGCTCAAACCACACCGTGTTGTAACGCCCTGGAATCGCCTCGCGCTTCACGCGGAATGCGGGAATCGAAAAGCTGTGAAAGACGTCCTGCGAAATCAGCGTCAACTGCACCGCGCGACCCGTCGGCACGTGCAGCGAGTTGATCTCATGCTGGCCCGTGGGATGCTCGGCCTTCCACATCCACTGCTTGCCCACAACGTAAATATTGAGCGCATTCGCCGGCGGCGTGAACGCACGGAAGTAAATCACCGCGCCCCACACAAACATCACCAGAAACTCTTCCTGCGGAATGAACGTCGAGGAGAGCGATTCGTTGTAGCCCAGCGCCAGCAGTCGTCCACGCAGGGCCGCGCGATGGCCAGCCTGCGGTAGCTCCACCACTCCACCGGCGAACGATGGCAGCGTGCTGGGAATTTTGAGGTAGCTGTAAATGCGCGCGACCTCTTCGATGAGGTCAATCTCGCGCTCCACGTCCAAGCGCCAGGTTGGCACGGTGACCATGAACTCGGCGCCCGCGCCTTCCACCTTGAAACCCAAGCGGCTGAGGATGCGCGCGATCTCCGCCGAAGGAATTTCCACGCCGAGGATGCGCTTGACTTCGCTGGAGGCAAGCGCGATACGCGGCTGCGCCAAGGTGCGCGCCACAACATCCAACTCTTCGCTCACCACGCCGCCGGCGGATTCCACAATCAGCTCGGCCACGCGCGCGCAGGCCAGTTGCGTGATGCCCGCGTCGGCGCCGCGCTCGTAACGATGGCTGGCGTCGGTGTGCATGCCCAGCCGGCGCGCGGTGCGACGCACGCTGACCGGATCGAACCACGCACTCTCGATCAGCACATTCTTGGTGGCGAAAGTAATCATCGTCGCCTCGCCGCCCATCACTCCGGCAATCGCCACGGGCTTTACGGCATCGGCAATGACGAGGTCCTCAGGTGCCAGCTTGCGCTCCACACCATCCAGCGTGACGATGGTCTCGCCCGGACTGGCGCGGCGCACAACGATCTTGCCGCCCTCAAGCTTGTCGAGATCGAAGGCATGCGTCGGCTGGCCGATTTCGTTCAGCGTGTAGTTGCTGGCGTCGGCCACGTTGCTGATGCTGCGCTGTTCGACCAACTCCAGGCGATGCGCAATCTTCTTCGGTGCTGGAGCGACCTTCACTCCACGGACGACGCGAGCCGTGTAACGCGCGCAGCCTTCAGCGTCGGCAATCTCAATCATAAAGTTCGCCGCGCCGCTGGCCGCCAGCTTCGGCGCAACCGGGCGCAGGTCGAGATCGTAGATGGCACTGACCTCGCGGGCCACGCCGTAGTGGTTCATGGCGTCCACGCGATTGGTGGTGATCTCGGCTTCCCAGGTCTCGTCCTCGCCTGCTCCAAAGTAGCCTTCAATGGCGATGCCGCTGACGGTGAGGGCCTCGGCCACCTCGCGGTCAGTGACCGCAGGCGTGACAAAATCGCGAATCCAATTCGGTGAAATTTTCATAAGTAATAAACGCTATTCTTAATCAATGTCTTCAAAATCGTCTGGCTTATTTCTGATAATTTCAGCAGCAGCCTCCGCTGCTTTCTTAAACATCTCATCTACATCGAAATCTGGACGATAAACTTTGAGCTTCTGACTTGCCTCGGACATTTCGTTATGTAACTCCAACGAGAATGAGCGCTTCTTGGGCTTTTTCCTAAAAAGCTCTGCAATGAAGGCATTCGAAAGCCGCTTGAATGCAAGTTCAACTTCCTTCTCGGCCCTCGCCTTGTCTATTTCCGCTTGTTTCTCGAATTGACGGCGAAAGTAGCCCTCCGCAATTGCCAGTGAAGCTAAAAGCGAGATCCCGGCACCAACCAGAGTGCTGATGATTGTTTCAGTCGACATTCCGAGCATCAGCGCCTCCGCAGCAAAATGTGATGCGATCTGTAACCTTACGCAAACTGCTCCAAGAAGCGCATGTCGCCGTAGAAGAACTGCTGGATGTCGTCCACGTTGTAGGTCATCATGGCCAGCCGCTCCACGCCCATGCCAAAGGCGAAGCCGCTCAGCTTTTTCGCGTCGTAATTCACAAATCCAAAGACGTTGGGATCCACCATGCCCGCGCCGAGCAGCTCAATCCAACCGCTCTGCTTGCAGGGACGGCAACCCTTGCCGCCGCAGAAGGGGCAGCTGATGCTGACCTCGACGCTGGGCTCGGTGAAGGGGAAGAACGATGGGCGGAAGCTGGTTTTGACCGCAGAGCCGAACATGGACTTCATCGCGTGGTCGAGCGTGCCCTTCAGATCGCCGAATGTGATGTTGGTGTCCACGCAGAGGCCTTCGAGCTGATGGAAGACCGGCGAGTGTGTCGCGTCCGGAGCGTCATTGCGATGCACCTTGCCGGGGCAGATGACGCGCACCGGCGGCTTCAGGTTTTCCATGGTGCGAATCTGCACGGGAGAAGTATGCGTGCGCAGCAACAGGCGGTCGCGCTGCGCCTTGGCCTCCTGGCCGCTGACGAAGAGCGTGTCCTGCGTGTCTCGCGCGGGATGGTTGGGCGGAAAATTCAGGGCCTCAAAGTTGTAGTAGTCGGTCTCCACCTCGGGGCCTTCGGCAACGGAGTAGCCCATCTTGACGAAGACCGAGATCAGCTCGTCCAAGGTGCGCAGCACGGGATGGCGCACTCCGAGCGGACGCGCGATGCCCGGCAGGCTGATATCCACACGCTCGCCGGCGAGCTTGGCGCGCAGGGCTCCGGTGGCGGCTTCGGCCTCAGCGGCCGTAACCAAGGCTTCGGCCTCCTGCTTCAGGGAGTTCACGCGCTGGCCGACTTCGCGCTTGCTGGGGCCGGGCGCACTCTTCAGCCACAGCTCGTTGACCTGGGTCAGCAGGCCGTTCTTGCGGGCCATCCAGCGGTTGCGGAATTCGGCGAAGGCCTCGGCGCCATTGGCCGCCGAGGCCTCGGCCTTGAGCGCTGCCAGCAGATCGGCGGCGGCCGCATCGAGCGCTGCGGGAGAGAAATCTTCGAGTTTAGGAACGGTGTACATGAGTCCCACTTTATATGTCATCGAGTGAAGATGGAACAGACGAATGGGCGGCCCGAAGGCCGCCCAAACAGATCGGGTGCTTACCTTGCGACGGGTGCCGCTTTATGCAGCAGCCGGCAAAGCGGCCTTGGCCTGCTCGACCAGGGCGCTAAAGCCCGCCGCGTCGTTCACGGCGATGTCAGCCAGAATCTTGCGGTCCAGCTCGATGCCGGCCAGCTTCAGGCCATGCACAAACTGCGAGTAGCTGATGCCGTTCAGCTTGGCGGCGGCGCTGATGCGCACGATCCACAGCGAACGGTACTGCCGCTTCTTCTGCTTGCGGCCGATGAAGGCGAACTTCAGGCCGCGTTGCACGGCCTCCTGGGCCGCCTGGTAGAGCTTGGACTTGGTGAGGAAATAACCACTCGCCCGCTCTAATATCTTTTTGCGCTTATCACGGCGCTTTGTACCACGTTTTACGCGAGGCATTGCTTACGTACCTTCCTTTTTGGTCTCACACCGCTCAAGCCAACTCGGCTGGCGGGAAATATGCGGCTGGAGGCAGGAGGCTTTTGACCTTTGAACCTCTTCACACGCTTGGGCTTTCGCCCTTGTTGCACCCGGCGAATCGATGCCGCCGGGCGGGAGATCCCCGTTTAGTAAGGGATCATCCTCAGGATCTTGGGCAGATCGGCCTTATCGATCATTCCGCCCATGTCCATCTGGCGCTTGCTCTTCGTCGACTTCGAAGTCAGGATGTGGCGCTGAAACGCGAAACCGCGCTTCACCTTTCCCGTTCCCGTCTTCTTGAAGCGCTTGCTGGCGCCGCTGTGTGTCTTCAACTTCGGCATGGCTTTGTATGTCCTAACAGATGGCCTTCAGGCCATCCTTTCTATTAAACACGAGAAGCGCCTCCGGGGGCAACCTGCGTCCTCGGGGAGAATCTCGAACTCTTTTGCGGAGAGAGAGTTACGCGCCTGGTGCGGCCACCGGGTGGCGGCCGCCTTCCGGGGCTACTTCTGAACCTTGGGCGGTGCCAGGATCAGGTGCAGCGTGTTGCCTTCCTGCCGCGGCATGTTCTCCACAATGCCCTTGTCTGCCACATCGCTGATCAGCCGGGTCAGAATCTCGCGTCCCAGCATCTGGCGGGTCATCTCTCTGCCACGGAAGAAGATGGTGGCCTTCACCTTGTCGCCTTCCGCAAGGAAGCGCAACGCATGATTCTTCTTCGTCTGGTAGTCATGTTCGTCCACATTAATGCGGAACTTGACTTCCTTGAGGGTGATGACCTTCTGGTTCTTCTTTGCCGCGCGTTCCTTTTTCTCCTGCTCGTACATGAACTTACCGAAGTCCATGATGCGGCAGACCGGGGGTTGCGCGGTGGGTGAAACCTCGACCAGATCCAGGCTTTTTTCCCTGGCAATCTTCAGTGCATCAAGGGGGGTCATGATGCCAAGTTGCTCGCCCTGATCATCAATCACGCGTACTTCGCGGACGCGAATACGCTCATTCGTGCGTACAAAACGCTTGTCGATACAATCCTCCGAGGGTACTAATTCGTCCTAAAGTATAGCACGGAGGCCAGTTGGCAAGGCAGGGCGCGGGCCCTGCACGGACCTTAAACGCCCAGCGCTTTCTCCACTTTGGACTCCAATGCCGAAGGCGTGGTCACCGAGGCAAAGCGCTCCAGAACCTCTCCGTCGCGTCCGACGAGGAACTTGGTGAAGTTCCACTTGATGCCCTCGCCGAGGATGCCTCCGGCCTGACTTTTCAGGAACTTGTAGAGCGGATCGGCGCCGTCGCCGTTGACCTCGATCTTGGCAAAGAGCGGAAACGTGACGCCGTAGTTCAGCTCGCAGAAGCTCTTGATCTCCGCGTCCGAGCCCGGCTCCTGATGGCCGAACTGATCGCAGGGAAAGCCTAGAATCTCCAAACCCTGGGCGTGATGCTTCTGGTAGAGCTCCTCCAACCCCTTGTACTGCGGGGTAAATCCACACTTGCTGGCCGTGCTGACCACCAGCAGAACCTTGCCGCGATAGTCGGCGAGCGGCTTCTCTTCCCCGCTGTTGAGTTTGACGCTGAAATCGTAGACGCTGGGCATGGGGCAGATTCCTTTCGTGGGCTGCGCTGCGGGAGGTTACTGTGCTTCTCCCACCAGGCATTCGCCCTCGATGGAATGGATGCGCGCGGTGAGCATTCGATTCGCGGGAAGTGCGCCCAGGAGCCATAGCTTTTGATAGTTCGAGGTGAGCGCCTCGGTGCGTCCGTTGTGCTGCGCGGTCAGGGTGATGGCCGGCAGGGTGTGGCCGAGGAACTGCTGCTGGAAATCGTGCTTCTTGCGGGCGGCCAGCTCGCGCAGGATGCGGTTCCGCTCCTTGACCACCGGCGCGGGAACCTGTGCGGCCATCTCCGCCGAGGGCGTGCCGGGGCGCGACGAGTAGGTGAAGACGTGCAGGTAGGTGAAGGGCAGGCGCTCAATGAAGGCGCGCGTCTCCTCGAACTCGGCATCGGTCTCACCGGGGAAGCCGACCATGACGTCGGCTCCGATGGCGGCCTGTGGCAAAGCCTGGTGGATGCGGGTGATGCGGTCCTCGTAATGCCAGGGGCGGTAGCGGCGATGCATGCGGCGCAACACGCGGTCACTGCCGCTCTGCAACGGCACGTGGGCGTGGCGCGCGATGCGCGGCGTGGATGAGATGAGGGCGATGAGTTCGTCGCTCCAGTCCATGGCCTCCACGCTGCTGATGCGCAGCAGTGGCGCCGAGGTCTGCTCGAGGATGGCGCGGAGAAGATCGGTAAAGCGCAGGCGTTCGATGGCCGGGTTGACGGCGGAGTGGGCGCGGAGGTCGCGTCCCCACTTGCCCAGGTTGATGCCGCTGAGAACGATCTCCTGGTAACCGTTGGCGACCAGATGGTCCACGTTGGCCAGCACCTCGCCCAGGGGCAAGGAGCGGCTGCGTCCGCGGACGAAAGGAATGACGCAAAACGAGCAGCGGTTGTTGCAGCCATCCTGCACCTTGAGGTTGGGGCGCGTCTTTTCGTTGTCACTGTCGAAGACCGGCGCGGCCATCAGCTCGGTGTGGGCGAAGATGTCTTCGACAAATATGGGTGCCGAGGTGACGCCGGGGGCGGAAGTGGAAACCAGCGCGGCTGCGTGACCTGCGGCAGAATCCGCGCAGCGCCAACGGCGTTCGCGCTGCCAATGGCGTTCAACGCCACGAAGCCGTTACTGGCGGCCAGCTCTGCCAGTTGATGCTTGTGCGAGTTGCCGACCACCAACGAGACACCATCGAGCGCGGCAATTTCCTGTGGGGCGCGCTGGGCGTAGCATCCGGTGACGAGGATGCGGGCCGATGGGTTGGTGCGGTGGATGCGGCGGATGGCCGAGCGGGCATCCTGGTCTGCGGCGCGGGTGACGGTGCAGGTGTTCAGCACCACCACGTCGGCGTCGGCCGGGGTGGCAGCGCGGACAAGTCCGCCCTGGTTGAGCTGACGCTCAATTGCCGCTCCGTCGGCCTGGGTGGCGCGACAGCCGAAATTTTCCACGTAGTAACCGGCCACATAACCATTATAGAGGTGGCGCGGCCAGCGGAGTCACAGCGCCGCGCGGCGGAGCCCGGCGCTGCGGTGGTGAGGGCTTAGCCCCTCTTTTGCGTGGCGAAGCACTCGCGGCAAAAGACGGGACGGCCCTGCGAGGGGCGGAAGGGCAAGACCGTGTCCTTGCCG
>CAVRDQ010000147.1:0-7697 GCA_963719655.1 uncultured Acidobacteriota bacterium
GCCCACCACAATCGAGGGCACGCCGTTCAGCACGTCGGCCGTAAAGCGCACCAGGGTCACCAGCTTGCCGCGGCCGAACTCCGCCATGTAGATGCCGGCGCCGATGCCGAAGGGAACGCCAATCAGCGAGCCCAGGCCGAGAATCATCATGGAGCCGACGATGGCGTTGGCCATGCCGCCGCCGGATTCTCCGACGGGCTTCGGCGTGCTGGTCAGGAAGGCGACGTTGATGGAGCCGATGCCCTTGTAGAGCAGGTATCCGAAGATGGCCACCAAGGGGGCGAGCACCAGCACGGCAGCCACCGAGGCGAGCACCAGGAAGCCGACATTGGTTGCCCGCCGCCACAGGCTGAGCGGCTTCGAGAGGGTGCGTGCTGACGGGGCCGGGGCTGGACATGTTATGCATTGCTTCTCGCAGAGTTGCCGCGGGTGATGGACCACACCAGCAGGCGGGCGATGGCGTTGACGATGACGGTGACGATCAGCAGGGCCAGTCCGATTTCCACCAGCGCGCTGAGGTAAAGATCGTCGGTGGCCTCGCTGAATTCGTTGGCGATGACCGAGGCCATGGTGTAGCCGGGCGCGAAGAGGCTTTTGGCGATCTCCGGCCGGTTGCCGATGAGCATGGTGACGGCCATCGTCTCTCCGATGGCGCGGCCCAGGCCGAGGATGATGCCGCCCATGATGCCGGCGCGCGCGTTGCGCAGCACGGCCATGCGAACCATCTCCCAGCGGGTGGCGCCCAGGGCCAGCACGGCCTCGCGCTGGCTCTGCGGCACGGCCACCAGAACCTCTCGCGTGATGCTGGCGATGATGGGAACGATCATGATGGCCAGGATGATTCCCGCGGCCAGCATGCCAATGCCATACGCCGGGCCGCTGAACAACCCGGTCCACGCGCCGTAATGCGCCAGCCACGGCTGCACGTACAGGCGCAGGATGGGCACCAGAACGAAGATGCCCCAGAGTCCATAGATGACCGAGGGAATGGCCGCCAGAAGCTCGACGGTGAAGCTGGTGATGCCGCGCAGCGCGCGCGGACAAAGCTCGGTGATGAACACCGCCACGCCCACCGCCAGCGGCACGGCCAGCACCAGCGCCACCAGCGAAGAGAGCAGCGTGCCGTAGATGAACGGCAGAGCGCCGAAGTCACCCGAGACCGGATCCCAGGTCTGGCCGGTGAAAAAGTGCAGTCCAAACTTGGCGATGCTGAGCTTGGAGCGCGAGGTCAACTCGTAGAAAAAGATGCCCATCACGCCCAGCACGCTCAAGGAACAAAGCAGCAGGAGGTTGCGAAAGATCCAGTCCAGCCATTTGCTGATGCGGCTGCTGTGCAGCTCGATGCGCGGCACCGCGGGCAGTTCCGCGCGCGGGACGGCGGCGCTGGCGGCGCCCACATGGGTCTCAATTCGCAGCAGTTGCGGAAGATCGGAGTTGGCGGGAGTGCTCACATCCTTGACGCTAGCAGAGCATTGTTACAGGCGTGTGAAAGAGCGGGGGCGAACAAAAGAAAACCGGCGCGAACCGTGAGGTCCGCGCCGGAGATGGTTGCGCTATTCCGCAGTTACACGAAGCAGCGCAAGGGTTTACGGGAAGATGTAACGCATGGTCGTGAAGACCGTCTTCTCGTTGCCCTTGGGGGCGATGCCAGCCGCGCCGGTCGCCAGACCGCCGTTGCCGGACCAGGTCTCGCGCTCGTCGTAGTCAGCCTCGGCGCCGAAGCGCAGAGTGCCCTTCGTGCTCTTGACCAGGTCGTAGTAGCCGTACAGCTTGATGTTGTACAGGTTCTTGTTGTTGCCCGTGCAAGCCGCGGCGCCGCCGAGCTCGCCCTCTGCAACGGCCACGTTCTCATAGCCGCAGGCGCGGTTGTTGGCAGTCGGGACGCCGTAACCGGCAAGTTCCGTGCCATTGAGGTACGTGGTGCGGTAGTAGTACTCGTCACCGAAGACCAAGTCGAGTTCCGTCTTCTTGTTGGGGTGGGTCTCAAAGCCGGCCAGGACGCTGAAGCTCTTGATCGGGATGAGGTTGTGGTCCGAGGTGCCCTTGACGAGGAAGTCATACTGACCCGAATCCTCGTAACGGCTGATGCCCTTGCCCCACAGGCCCTGGAAGATGAAGTCCACCTTCTTGGCGATGACGGGGATGACAGCGCCACCGCCGACGCCGCCGCCCGTGGCCGTGTTGTTCCAGCCGGGGGTTACGACAGCCGTCGGATAGGTGCCGGTGACAACCGGGTTCGTGCGATCACGGAAGAAACGGCCGATGGCCTTGACTTCATAGTGACCGTACTTCGGATCGTCATAAGCCAACTTGGCGAGGACGTCCGGAGCCAGGTTCGTGGAGTAGGTCGGCGTGTTGGTGCAGACCGTCTCGGGAGTGGTTCCAGAAGTTCCGCCGAGGGTGGTGGTGCAGGAGCTGACCAGGCTGTTGCCATCCAGGCCGTTGCCCAGAGAAGCGACGCCCGAAACGGTGCCGGTGGTGTTGGTGGCGCCGCTGTTCAGGTAGGACGGGTTGTCCAGGGCGATGGCCAGGTTGACCTGCTTGTTGAGCTGCTTGGACACGCGAACTTCAGCAAAGCGGCCCCAATCGTAACCGACCGAGTACTGGGCTTCGATGATGTTCGGAATCCACAGCTTGGAGTTGTCGGAATCCGTGCCCGCACGATTCAGAGTGATCAAGCTCCACATCTGACCGCCGGTGATCGTCCAACCGTTGTCAAACTTGACGCGAGCCCAACCCTGGCGCATACGCGGGGTGTAGCTGGTGGTCTGGTTCGGATTCGCCGTGGGGCTGGTTCCGAAGAAGTCCATTTCGACGTAGCCGGCGAGCTTCTTGTTGCCCTCGTCGGCATCCAGGCGGACAGCCAGACGGGTATCGCGCGCCGTCATGCCGAACTCGGTCAGGTACGGGTTGTAGCCCGACTCGGTGCTGGTAGGCGCCGTGGCGGAACCGCCGGCATAGCCGCCCAGCGGAATGGCGTTGAACGGAGTCGCCTGATCCGACAGGGTGGCGTGCGTACGGAAGTACTCCGTCGCTTCGATGAAGCCCGCGGGGGTAATGCGGATGCCCTTGTAGGCGAGGTAGTTCGGATGCTCCAGCTCGCCAAACTGCTTCTTGGTCGCGGCTGCGTCGGCCTTCAGGGCCGCCTGCACATCGCTCAGGTCAGCGTTCACCTTCTGCACCTGGACATTGGTGGAGGATTCCACGGCAGAAGCCTTGGCGGCGGCCGCGTCGGCCTCCGACTTCGCCTGCTGCAACTGCTGCTGCGTCTGCTGCAACTGCTGCTGCGTCTGCTGCAACTGCTGCTGCAGCTGCTGCGTGGCGGCCTGCTGCTGCTCAATCGCCTGCTTCAATTCCTTGAGCTGCTCAGACGAAGCTTCCTGTTTCTTCTGTTTACCCTTTTTGGGTGCATCGCTGCCGGACGGCACTGGTGCCGCCAGGCAAAGACCGGACAGCGCAAGTACCGCTACCAGTTTCTGAAAGTTCCTCATGTCTCGTCGCTCCAAATTTTCACTTCCCACACACCGTGCAGACCTTCGCGGCAGATGGGAGCAAGTAATGTCCACAACTTCAGTTACCAAGGAGACCATTCTCCATGGGTGGATCAGTCTAGCTGGTCTGAAAGCTGAATGATTCTATGGCAACTATAACTCTGCGCGCAAAGGTAAATGCCCATATATTTCAGTTCAATTCTGACTTCTAATACCGGACTCTAATGGTCCTATTTAAGATTCTCCCGAATTGGAATCCCCAGCGCCCCGCAAAAATGCCGCGAAAACAGAGGATATCCGCCATCCGGTACGGCACCGAAAAGGGGGTGAAGCCATAGGCCCGCACCCCCATGGTAGATAACTACTTAGTGAATTGTAGCTACCGTAGCCTTAATCTTCTTGACAACCTCTTTCGGCAGCGGCGCATAGCTCAGGGCGCCGACTTCGGACTGGCCGTCCTTCAGCATCCAGTCGCAGAAGTCACGCAGCACGCGGCCCTTGTTGCCATCGCGCGACTGCTGAGGAATCAGCAGCCAGGTGAAGCTGGCAATCGGATAAGCGCTCTTGCCGTTGGGATCGGTGATGGAGACGCGATAGTCGGCGGGCATATTCGCCGCCGCAGCGGCCGCCGCAGCGGTCACCGAATCCAGCGTGGCCTTGATGTAGTTGCCTGACTTGTTGCGCACCAGGCCGTAGCTGATGTTGTTCTGCACGGCGTAGATCAGCTCGATGTAGCCGATGGAGCCTTCCATCTGGCGGATCTGTCCGGCCACGCCCTCATTGCCCTTGCCGGCCAGGCCGACGGGCCACTTGACGCTGGTTCCCTTGCCCACCTTGCCATTCCACTCCCCGCTGACCTTGCTGAGGTAGTCGGTAAAGATGTAGGTGGTGCCGGAGCCATCGGCGCGATGCACGACGATGATCTCCTTCTTCGGGAAGTGCACGCCGGGATTGGCCGCGGCGATGCGCGGATCGTCCCAGTTGTTCAGTCTGCCCAGGAAAATTTCAACCAGAATTTCGGGCGTGAACTTGATCTCCTGCTTGACGCCCGGAATGTTATAGGCCGGCACGACCGCGCCCAGCACGGTGGGAATGTGCAGGACCTTGCCCTGCGCCTGGCTGAGCTGCTCGTCGGTCATCGGACCGTCACTGGCGCCGAAGTCCACGGTGCCGGCGATGAGCTGGCGGATGCCGGCGCCGGAGCCGAGCGACTGGTAGTTGATCTGCACGCCCTTGTGAGCGTTGCTGTATGCGGTGAACCACTTCTGGTAAATCGGGTTCGGAAAGGTGGCGCCCGCGCCGTTCAACGACTGCGCGGAGGCGGCGATGCACAACAGGAGCGCACACACCATCAGCTTCAAAGTACGAGTCAAGTTACATTCCTCCTAAGATTCTCACTCTTCGAGTATCCGGCCGGCTTGATGACTGAATTGTTACTGCCATGTGAATTTCCGGTTACAGACGGGTGGAAAACCCACCCGGCATTCCTTACGGCTTGTTCTTGAGATGATCGAGAAAAAGCTGCTCCATCGGACGGTCATAGGCGCGCAGCACGTGGCGCACGGTGCGTCCGCTGACCAGGTGGCAGACCTCTTCGGCGATGTTCTTGACGTGGTCTCCGGCGCGCTCCATCTCCTGCGCCATGAAGAGAACGTGGAAGCTGTCCGGACTGCGCACGCCCTCGTCGGGCTCCAGGTGGCGGAAGGTGATGACGTTGCGCAGGCGGTCGAGTTCGGTGTCGGCCCGCAGAACGCTGACTGCCTTATCGAGCGAGCGCACGCGGAAGGCCACCTCGACGTCGGCCAACATCTTCTCCAACTGGCTGGCCATCATGGTCAGGTCGCGGATGTCCTCGGGAGCGGCGTGCGCGGCCACGGCCTCGGCGCGGTTGACGAAGCTGAGCAGAAGATCGCCGATGCGCTCGAGCGAGATGCCGAACTTCATGCAGGCCAGCAAGGTGCGCGCTTCATCGTCGGCGACGCGATTGATGGTCGTGGTGACCAGGTCGTCAATGTCGCGATCGAGCGAGTCGAGGTCCTGCTCGAGTCCACGCACTTCTTCCAGCAGCCCACGCGAAGCCGTGGCCACGCCTTCGGCGGCGGCCTGTGCGGCGCGATGCGTGATGCGGAAGGCGTCGAGGGTGAGCTCGAGCAGATGCGAGGCGACCGCCGGCAGTGTCTTTATCTTTGGCTCGATCTTGGGTTCGACCACGATCAATGCTCCGACTTCGAAAGCGGCTCCGACCATGAACGCAGGAGGAAAAATGTTGAGAGGCCGGCCGCCAACCTGGCACTGGCACGGCCTCTCAAGCCCCCAACTTCATTGTCCACAGCCTAGCGGCCGCGGGTTGAACCCCGGTGAGCGGAGGATGAATTTCGTGTGAATTCCGCGGAGCTACTCGTGCCCGGTGCGTGCCTCCGGCAGTGAGAAGACGAAGGTGCAGCCATGGCCCAGTTCGCTTTCCGCCTGGATGTTGCCGCCATGCGCCAGGATGATGTGCTTGGCGATGGCCAACCCGAGGCCGGTGCCGCCGCTCTCCCGCGAGCGCGCTTTGTCCACGCGGTAGAAGCGTTCGAAGAGGCGCGGCAGATGCTCGCTGGCGATGCCGGGGCCGAAGTCGCGCACGTAGAACTGCACGAAGCCTTCCACGTCATGCGCGCCAATCAGGATGCGTCCGCCCGATGCGGCGTACTTGCAGGCGTTGTCAATCAGATTGCTGAAGACCTGGAAGATGACGTCGCGGTCGGCGGAGACCAGCTTCAGCGCCTCGTTGACCACGTCGAGCTTCATCCGGCTGTCGGCGCGCTGATCGAGGAAGTAGTCGCTGGCGTCGCGCAGCAGCTCGGCGGCCGAGACCGGATGCAGTTGCAGCTTCTTGTCGCCGCTTTCGACGCGGGCCAGAACCAGGAGGTCCTCGGTCAGGCGAGTCATACGCGAGGCGTTCTTGCGGATGATCTCCAGGAAGTCGCGCTGCGTCTCCTCGCCGCTGACACCTTCGAGCAAAGTCTCTGCGTAGCCCTGGATGCTGGTGAGCGGCGTACGCAGTTCGTGGCTGACGTTGGCGATGAAGTCGCGCCGCGTGGTTTCCACCTTCTCCGCGTCGGTCAAGTCGTACAGCACGGCCACCAGTCCGCCGCTGGGCATGGGCGCCACGGTGGCGTCAAAGATGCGGCCCGGGACAAAGCTCTTCACCCGCGCCGAAGTGACACGGCGCTCCTGCGCGGCGGTCTGCACGGCGGCCAGGAAGTTGGGATCGCGCACGGTCTGCACCACGGGCTGGCCCAGGCGCACGCCGGTGGGAGTCAGCATCTCCAGGCGGTGGTTGGCCCACTGCGCGCGGCCATCACTGCTGAGGGCGATGACGGGTTCCTGCATGCTGTTGAGCACGGCCTCCAACTCGCTGCGGCTGTCCTCCAACTGCTGGAAGCTGGTTTGCAACTTGCGGGCGGTCACGTCCAGGGCCATGGCCACGCGGCCAATCTCGTCGCCCTCGTGCTCGGCGAGGCGGGCGCCGAAGTCGCCTTCGGCGATCTTGCCGGCGAATTCGAGAATGCGCTCCAGGCGCAGGCTGGCACCGCGCGAGGCCCAGGCCGCCAGCAGCACGGCCAACACAAATGCCAGCGCACTGGCCCAGGCCAGCGAGCGCACCACGCGGTGATTGGCCTCCGCCACGGCGACCAGCGGCACGGCCAGGCGCACGGCTCCGCCGGGGACGGGCTGCGCCAGGTAGAGAAATTCCACGCCCACGGTGTGGCTGACGCGAGTGTCCATGCCGGTGCGGCCATCAAGGGCGGCGATGAACTCCGGACGGCGCGCGTGGTTTTCCATGGACTCGGCGTCGGCGGCGCTATCGGCCAGCACGTGGCCCTGCATGTCAATGACGGTGGCGCGGGCGTGGGCGGCGTCGGCGAAGCTCTTGACCTGGGCGCGCAACTGCGCGGGCGGCATCTGCGCCGCTGAGTGCGATGTTAACTCGAGGGCGAAGAGCGCCGTCCTCTGGCTGAGGCTGTTTTCAATCTCACTGCGCAGAGAGCCCTGCCAACTGTGGGTGATGGCGACATCGAGAATAAGCGTGGTGGCGGCAATGAAGACGGCAAAAACAAAGACGAGCTTGTAGAAGATCCGATGCGTCACTTCAACGCCTCGAAGCGATACCCCGCTCCCCGTACCGTGCGCAGATGCAAGGGCTCTTCGGCGTCGCGCTCA
>CAVRDQ010000148.1:0-18343 GCA_963719655.1 uncultured Acidobacteriota bacterium
ATCTTCTCGCGGATGCGGCGCACGTAGACGTCCACCGAGCGCGGCGTCACGTAGGCGGTGTCACGCCAGACGGCGTCGAGCAGCTGGTCGCGGGTAAACACCCGTCCGGGATGGCGCGCCATGTACTCCAGCAGGCGGAACTCGGTGGCCGTGGTGGCCACCTGCTTGCCGCGCACCTTCAGGATCATGGCTCCGCTGTCAATTTCAATGTCGCCGGTGGTGATGACCTCCGGCGCAAGCGGCCGCTCAAAGCGGCGCAGCACGGCCTTGACGCGCGCCACCAGTTCACGCGGGCTGAAGGGCTTGCCCACGTAATCGTCGGCGCCCAGCTCCAGGCCCAGCACGCGATCGCTCTCGCTGGTCTTCGCCGTCAGGAAGATGACCGGCGTCATGGCGATGGCCTGGTTCTGGCGAATGCGGCGGCAGAGTTCGAAACCGTCGCCGCCGGGAATCATGATGTCCAGCAGGAAGAGCGCGGGCCGCTCACGCTCGGCATCGGGAATCACCTGCGGAGCGGTGCCAAAGGTGGTCACGTTGAAGCCGGCGGCCTCCAGGTGATGCTTCACCAGCCGGGCGATATCGGCTTCATCCTCGACGACAAATATGAGTGGTTTCATCGTCTTCATTGTATGCAGCCTCGCGCGCGGCGGGAACACCAGAGAGCGCAATTTCACCGGGCGTTAACATTGGAACCCCGCTCGATGGGAATTGCAATGGGCAACCCGCCGGAAAAACAAAAGGGAGAGGGCCTTGGCCCTCTCCGCAATTTTGCCACCTGCGATGGGTTTACTGGAAGGGATTGATGTAGCTGCTCCAGCCGCGCGTCAGGTAATCGCTCAAGGTCAGCCAGACCAGGATCATCAGGAAGAACAGGGCGGCCACGACGCCAACCTTGGTGAGCGCCGTCGAGTAGCGCAGCTCCATGAAGAAGAGCAGCACCAGCAGGGCCTTGACGGTGGCGATGGTCAGGGCGACGACCGGATTGAAGGGGCCAAGGTTGATCGTGGCCACGAAGACCGTCAGCGCGGTCAGCGCCAACAGGGCAAGCCAGACGGCGACGAACATCTTGACGGTAGGGTGTGCGTGCGAGCTCATAGTTGGTCCTCCTACCCGTTATGGCTGTGGCTGATCAAGTAGAGCAGCGGGAAAAGGTAAATCCACACAAGGTCCACAAAGTGCCAGTAGAGGCCAACCATCTCCACCGGCGTGTTGTACTCGGCGGTGAAGCGTCCGCGCGCGTTGGCGATGAGAAGCCAGGTCAGCAGCCCGGCGCCGATCAGCATGTGCAGCGCGTGCAGCCCGGTCATGGCGAAGTACAGAGAAAAGAAAATCATCACCTGGTGAGGATCGTAGTTGCCCACGTGCTCAAAGTGGAAGTTCGGGCCCGGCACCTCGTGATGCAGCCAGTGGCCGTGATATTCGACGGCCTTGATGCCCAGGAAGGCGAAGCCCAGGACGAGGGTCAGCACCAGGCAGATGGCGGTCCACTGGCGGCGGCCGAGCTTGGCAAAGTGCACGGCCAGCACCATGGTCAGCGAACTGCAGATGAGCACCACGGTGTTGATGGCGCCCAGCTTGATCTCCATCGTCTGGCTGCCGGCCACCCAGGCGTTGTAGTAGTGCAGGCGGTAGACCAGGTAGGCGGAGAGAACTCCGCCGAAGAACATGATCTCGGTGATGAGGAAGACCCACATGCCGAAGGTGGAGGTCTCCTTCTGCTGCTCCAGGTCGGCGAAGTGGTGCTTCAGGTTGTGGGGTGCAACTTGGTTATCCGGCAACTTCAACCCCCTTGTTGTGCGTCGGCTTGCCATCTGCGGGAGCGCCGGGCGCGTCAATCTCGTCGTAGTTGTACGCTTCCCAGGTCACGGTCGGCGTCTCATCAAAGTTGAAAGTCGGCGGCGGACTGGCGGTCTTCCATTCGAGGCCCGCGGCGTTCCAAGGGTTGTCGCCCGCGTCCTTGCCGTATTGCAGGCTCCACGCGAAGTAGAGCATCGGCATCAGGAAGCCCACGGCGAGAATCGAGGCGCCGGCCGTGGAGAGCACGTTCAGCACCTGGAACTCCGGCGGGTAAGCGTGGTAGCGGCGCGGCATGCCGAGGTAGCCCAGCAGAAACTGCGGGAAGAACGTGAGGTTGAAGCCGAGAAAGACAAGCAGCGCACTGGCCTTCGAAAAGCTTTCGGGATACATCTTGCCGGTGATCTTGGGCCACCAGAAGTGCAATGCCGCGAGGAAGGCCGTCACCGTGCCGCCCACCATCACGTAGTGGAAATGCGCCACCACGAAGTAGGTGTCCGTGACGTGCAGGTCAATGCCCACGGCGGCCAGGAATACTCCGGTCAACCCGCCGATGGTGAACAGCCCGATGAAGGCGAAGACGTAGAGCATCGGCGTCTCAAAGGTGATGGATCCCTTGTACAGGGTGGCCGTCCAGTTGAAGACCTTGACCGCCGACGGAATGGCGACGAAGAAGGTCAGCAGCGAGAAGATCAAGGCCGCGTAGGTGCTGATGCCGGCCACGTACATGTGGTGCGCCCAGACCAGGAAGCCAAGCACGGCGATGGCGATGGAAGACATGGCCACGAAGCTGTATCCGAAGATGCGCTTGCGCGAGAAGCAGGCCAGAACCTCGCTGATGACGCCCATGGCCGGCAGGATCATGATGTACACGGCCGGGTGCGAGTAGAACCAGAACAGATGCTGGAAGAGCAGAGGGTCGCCGCCATAACGCGCGTCAAAGATGCCGAAGTGGAAGAGCCTCTCCAGGGCCACCAGCACGATGGTGACGGCCAGCACCGGAGTGCCCAGCACCATGATCACCGAGGTGGCATAGTGCGCCCAGATGAAGAGTGGCAGGCGCTGCCAGGTGAGTCCGGGGGCGCGCATGCGGTGCACGGTGACGATGATGTTCAGGCCCGTGAAGATGGACGAGAATCCGTTAATGAAAACGCCGAGCGCGGCGGCCACCACGTTGCTGTTCGAATACGTCGTCGAGTACGGCGTGTAGAAGGTCCAGCCCGTGTCCAGGCCGCCGGTGATGACCGAGTACATGATGAACGAGGCACCGATCATGAACAGGTACCAGCTCAGCAGGTTCAGCTTGGGGAAGGCCAGATCCTTGGCGCCCACCATCATCGGCACCAGGAAGTTGCCGAAGACCGACGGAATGGCCGGAATCAGGAACAGGAAGATCATCACCACGCCATGCATGGTGAAGAGCTTGTTATAAGTATCGGCCAGCACCAGGTCGCCCGCCGGGGTCAACAGCTCCAGGCGGATGAGCATGGCGAAGAAACCGCCGAGCACGAAGAAGACCGAGATCGAGATCAGGTAAAGGATCCCGATGCGCTTGTGGTCGGTCGTCAGCAACCACGACTTCAGACCGTAGTCGGCGTTCAGGTAGTTCGTCTTCGCTTGCGAAGTATGGCTGACAGTTTCCATGTTCCTTCCCCTACGGCTTGGCGGCGGGCTTGGCCGCGCCACTCTTCTCCGGCGTGGTGGTTGTCTTGTCGCTCTTGGCGGCCGAACCTTCCTGCTTCGGCGCCACAGGGTATGCTCCTGAGTTGGGCTCGCTGACCGGCAGCGGCAGGTTGGCCGTGCCGTTGCCCAGGGCCTTGATGTAGGCCACCAGTCCGATGACCTCTTCCTCGCTGAGCTGGCCCTCAAAGGTGGGCATGATGTTCTTGAAGCCGCTGACGATCTTCGCGCCCGGGTTCAGGATGGACTCCCTTATATAGCTTTCGTCGGCGGTCACCGTGCGCCCGTCGTCGAGCAGCACCGCGTGGCCGAATGCGCCGGTAAGGTTCGGTCCGCGTCCGGCGTTGTCGGCGCGGTGGCACATGGTGCAGCCATAATGCTGGAAGCTCTTCTCACCGGCCGAGGCCAGCGAACCGTCCACGCCGCTGGCAGCCCACTTGTCGTACTCCGTGGGGTCCATTACCACAATCTCGCCGATCATCCCGGAGTGCTGCGTGCCGCAGTATTCGGCGCAGAACAGGTGATAGTGTCCCGGCGTGGTGGCGTGGAACCAGGTCGTGGTGTAACGCCCCGGCAGCACGTCGGCCTTGATGCGGAAGGCCGGAACGTAGAAGCTGTGGATCACGTCCTGGCTGGTCATGATCATGCGGACGTCGCGCCCGGCGGGTACGTGCAGCGCGTTGATCTCACGCTGCCCCTCGGTGTGCTGGAACTTCCACATCCACTGCTTGCCCACCAGGTAGACTTCCATGGCGCCCTTGGGCGGACGCGTCTGCATGAAGAAGATGACCGACGACCAGACGAAGATCATCATCACGATGGCCAGCGGAATGCCCGTCCAGAGCAACTCCAGCGCCGTCGAGCCGTGAATCTGCGTGGCGTGCGGGTTGCGCCCCTTGCGGTAGCGGATGGCGAAGAACAGAATCAGCGCCGAGACCAGGAAGGTGAAAAAGGCCGCGATCGCCACCAGGGCGAAGTACAAGGCGTCCACGTGTCCCGCCATGGTGCTGGCGCGCGCCGGAAATAGAGGCAGATGTTCCCACATAAAGTTTTATGCCCGTCCCGTTCCGAGAGCTTTATTTTTCTTTTCCTGCCGGAATAACAGAAACAGTCCGCCGCCCATCACAAACACGGTGACCAATCCAGCCAGCCGGACGATGTTCGTGATGGTCGCGCCGTAACGGCCCGTGCGCGGATCGTAGTGATAGCAGTACAGCAACACCTGGTCGGCAAGCGACCCGATACGGTTCTGCGAGGCTTCCACAATGCCCAGGCGCATGTCCTTGGCGGAATATTCCACGCCGTAGTAGTACTGCGCCACCTTGCCCTCCGGCGTCAGCAGCATGATTCCGGCGGCGTGCACAAACTGTCCGAGCTTCGGGTCATAGCGGTAATGAAAGCCGACGGCGTCGGCCAGCCGCGTGATCTGCGGCTGCTCCCCGGTGAGGAAGTGCCAGCCCGCGGCGGCCTCCGGGTTTCCGAGCTTCTTCAGGTAGCCGGCCTTCTTGGTGGCGGCCAACTGCGGACCCTCGCGCGGATCAATGCTCACGGTGATCACTTCGAATTCCCTGCCCGGCTGGAACTTGATCACCTTCATCGCCGAGGTCAGCCCGTTCAGCACCTCGGTGCACAGCATGGGACACTCGAAGTACACAAGGTTCAGGATGACCGGACGCCCAGTGTGAAAGTAGTCGCCCAGCTTCACCGTGCGGCCGGTCTCGTCCTTGAAGGTCAAATCGAGCGGCACCTGTTCGTTCAGGCGCTGGTCAATGCCGATGCCTTCCAGTCCCGGAGGCGCCACGGTCTTGGTCTCCGGCGCCATGAAGAGCTGCGCCTGGGCCACGCCCGCCAGCAGGAGCACGCCCACGGCTGCGATCTGCATTCCCTTCCGAATTTTGCTGCCCCAATCGGTATTCATCTCTGCTCATCTCCGCGAAGCTGTCGCGGATTCCGTACTTGCAAACTCCAGGCTATTTGCTCTCTGCCGGAGCGGCTTCCGCCGTCTCGGGTTCTGCTGGCGCGGGCTCGGCCTTGGCCGGCCCGGCACCGGGATAATTCTCAGCAACCGCGGACTGGCGGGCGTTCAACCGGCCCAGGGTCAACTGCATCGCCTGGTCAATCGGCAGATGCACTTTGCCCTGCTGATCCTGCCACGGTTCAGCCGTAAGCTCGGCCGCCTGCTGCAGCAGGAAGCGATCCATGTCTCCGGCGTCGTCATGCTGCAAACGCGGCTCGGGAAACTTCTGCAGGTTGACGTTGGCCGTGTTCATCATCACCTGCGAGCGCGGCGTCACCACGTCCTTCGCCAGCGGACTGCCCTCGGGATCGTGTTTCCCGGCCACCTTGCTCAGCCCCACCCACAGTCCCAGGGCGGTCAGGCTCATGGCCACGAAGAAGACGATCATGACGGAGAAAAACACCAGGATGCCGCGCGCGCCCAGGTCCGACTTGTCATAGCGGACGCTCGGGTTGGAATCGCCGGGTTCGTGCGAGTGATTAGTGGCCATGGCTTTGCTCCCATAGGCGCGGCAACATCGGCTCGGTTACCACCAGCACGGGCTGGCCGCCAAGCTGCCGGAAGAACGCACCCATCCACAGGCCAAGCAACGCCAACAGCGCCGCCAGGTACGTCCAGTGATAGGTCAGGTGATGCTCGGCGCCGGAGACGCCCGGAAAGGGGCTCGGCGCCACCAGCCAGTACAGATCCACGTAGCGCATGACCAGCACCAGCAGGGCCAGGGGCACCAGCTTGCGCGCGTCGCGCTTGATCTCCCGCGAGAGCAGCAGCAGGAAAGGCAGGGCGAACTGGAGAATCACCAGCGTCAAGGCCACCGTCTGCCAGCCGCCGTGAATGCGGAACAGGTACCAGGTAATCTCTTCCGGCAGGTTGCCTGCCCAGATGATGAGCCACTGCGAGTAGCTGAAGTAGGCCCACACCATGGTGAAGGCCAGCATCAGCTTGCCGTAGTCGTGCAGCTTGTCCGGCCCAAGAATCTTGGCATAGGGCTCACTGCCGCGCATGGAGCAGAGCACCACGATCAGCAGGGCCATCACGCTAAGCGCCTCGCTGATCATGAAGAACATGCCGAAGATGGTCGAAAACCAGCTGGGATCGAGCGACATGACCCAGTCGGTGGAGGCCAGCGTGATGGTAAGGCCGAAGACCAGGATGCCCGGCGCCGACCACGTCTTCAGCTTCTGCCACACGGCAGGTGAGTTGTCGTCGTCCTGGCGGCGGCTGCCGCTGCGCAACGCCCATCCCCACAGGTTCCAAAGTGCAAAGTAGATGACCGCGCGGATCGTCCAGAACTGGTCGTTCAAATACCCCGACTTGCTGGCCACCGAAAGGTGCGTCTGCACGTAGGCCGGGTCCAGCCAGATGTAAAGGTGATGCCGCCCGTACCAGATGGGCAGGAAGAGAACGGTCAGCAACGGCAGGTTGCCGACGGCTGCTTCCATGACGCGGCGGCCAATCATCCACCAGTTGCCGCCCGTCAGGTGGCCCAGCATCAGCAGGGCCAGCGAGCCCAGGCTGAAGCCCAGCACCAGCATGTAGCCGATCAGGTATCCGCGATAGAACTGATCCGGCGCCAGCATGGCTCCGGCAAAAGACGCCACGGCGGCCACGACGCCAAGTCCGGCCCAGCGTCCCGCCACGGCCATGGTATTGGCCGGAGCGGCAAAGCGATAGGAAGCGGGATAGCTAGTTGCGCTCATCTACTTCGCCTCCTTTTTCTCGTTCAACGCGCCTTGGTCACTCAACGCGGCGGTGTTCGCCTGCGGAGCCTTGCCGGCGGCAACCGAACCAGCCGGCAGATCGGCCGGCGTGGCCGCCTGCGAAAGCTGCAGGGCGCGGATGTAGGCCGCGATGCGCCAGCGGTCGGCCACCGGAACCTGCGACGAATAGTCCGCCATGGAGCCCCAGCCGTTGGTCATTACGTAGAAGAAATGCCCGATGGGAGCCTTCACCAGACGCGCCTCGTGATAGCTGGGCGGCTTCTTGAAACCTCTCTGCACGATCATGCCGTTGCCATCGCCCAGTTCGGAGTGGCAGGGCGCGCAGTAGATGTTGAAGCGCTCGCGTCCGCGCTCGAGATCGGCCGCCGAGATGGGGAAGGGCAACTGCTCGGACTCCTTGCCATCCACCTTGCCGGTGTAGAGCAGCGAGTCGTCCTGCAACTGTCCGCGGGCGATCGTGCCTTCCACCACGGGGCGCGCCGAGCGGCCATCGCCGTAGAACTGGTTCTCGCGCAGCGGAATGAACTTGGGCTGGTTGTGCATGTCCTCGCGGCATCCGGCCAGCAACAGCAGGGCCGCCACGGCGAGGAGCATCCAGCCGGAGAGTTTTACTTTCCGGGTCATCTTATTCATCGGATTGTTCGCAAACAGGGCCATGAGCTAGTCGGCGACCTCCGCCACGTCTACGGCATCCGTCGCTTCAAGAAAGCGCTTGGTCTCCGCCCGGTCAAAGTGATCGTCGGTGGCCTCAATGCACAGGAAGAAGCGGTCGCGGCTGGCAGCCGTAAAGCGCGGATGGTTAAAGATCGGATGATATGGCTGCGGCAATCCGTTCAGGGTGAGCATGCCCACCACGGCCGTGATGCCGGCAAACAGGATCGTCATCTCAAAGGTGATGATGATGAACGACGGCCAGGAGTGCAGCGGGCGTCCGCCGATGTTCAGCGGATAGGCCGAGAGGTTGACCCAGTATTGCAGTCCGTAGCCGGTAAGGCCGCCCAGGATGCCGCCAATCAAGGTCAGCAGCGGCACCTGCGTCTTCTCAAAGCCAATGGCGTCGGCCGCCTCTTCCAAAGGGAACGGGGAGTAGGCGTCCATGCGGCGGTAGCCGGCCTTGCGAGCCTGTTTGCAGGCCGCGACCAGCGCGTCCGGCGTCACATACTCGGCCACTACTCCGTGCAGGATGGTGCTATCAGTCATGGGCCGCCTCCGAGCCGGTCACGCGCGACTGCGGCAGCAGCATGCGCATTTCAAAGATGGTGATCATCGGCATCAGCCTTACGAACAGGAACATGGCGCAGAAGAACAATCCCAGGGTGCCGACGTAAATCGCGTAATCCCAGCGCGTCGCGGTGTACATGCCCCAGGACGAGGGCAGGAAGTCGCGGTGCAGGCTGGTGACGACGATGACGAAGCGCTCCAGCCACATGCCCAGCAACACCACCAGCGAGGTGCAGAACAGGGCCAGCGTGTTCTGCCGCACCTTGCGGATCCACAAGAGTTGCGGGATCAGCACGTTGAAGAGAATCAGGCACCAGTAGGACCACGCCAGCGGACCCAGCATGCGGTTCTTCAGCACGAAGAATTCATAGATGTTGCCGGAGTAGTAGGCGTAGAAGGCTTCCATGCTGTAACCGTAGGCGACGATCAATCCCGTGCCCAGCATGACCTTGGCGGCGTTATCCAGGTGGCGCATGGTCATCATGTCCTGCACGCCGTAGAACTTGCGGATGGGGATGGCCAGCACCAGCACCATGGCGAAGCCGGAATAAATGGCGCCGGCGACGAAGTACGGCGGAAAGACCGTGGTGTGCCAGCCGGGAACGATCGAGATGGCGAAGTCGAAGCTGACCACCGTGTGCACGCTGAGCACCAGCGGCGTGGCCAACCCGGCCAGCAGCAGGTAGGCGCTCTCATAGCGCTTCCAGTGGCGGGCGGAGCCGCGCCAGCCCAGGGCCAGCAGGCCGTAAATCTTCTTGGCCACGGGATTCTGCGCGGTGTCGCGGAAGGTGGCGAGATCGGGAATCAGTCCGACGAACCAGAAGAGCGCCGAGATGGTCGCGTAGGTGGAGACGGCGAAGACGTCCCACAGCAACGGGCTGCGGAACTGCGGCCACACGCCCATGGTGTTGGGATACGGGAAGAGCCAGTAGGCCAGCCACGGACGGCCGGTGTGGATCAGCGGGAAGACTCCGGCGCAGGCCACGGCGAACAGCGTCATGGCCTCGGCAAAGCGGTTGATCGAGTTGCGCCAGCCCTGCTTGAGCAGCAGAAGGATGGCCGAGATCAGGGTTCCCGCGTGGCCGATGCCCACCCACCAGACGAAGTTCACGATGGCAAAGCCCCAGCCCACCGGAACGTTGATGCCCCAGATGCCGACGCCGCGGAAGAACAGGTACGCCATGGCGAACAGCAACACGTTCATCAGGCCGAAGAAGAAGACGAAGCCTCCCACCCAGCCCAGGGTCACCGGGCGGCGCAGCACAATGGAGACGATCTTGTCGGTAATCGTCTCCAGGGTGTGGCCCGGAGTAAGGACCGGCGCCTGGCCCGGCAACAGCCGTTCCATCATCTCCGGAGCTTTGGTCTCAGCAGCTTGTTCCATGGTTCTCTACCGCTCCAACTCGGGATTCGGGTTGCGCACCGCCGCCAGGTACGTGGTGCGCGGGCGGGTATTCAGCTCTTCCAACAGTCCGTAGTTGCGCTCGCTGGCCTTGATGCGGCTGACGCGGCTCTTCGGATCGTTCAGGTCGCCAAAGGCGATGGCCTCCGACGGGCAGGCCTGCTGGCAGGCGGTCATCACTTCTCCGTCGGCCACCTTGCGGTTCTGCTCCTCGGCGTTGATGCGGGCGTGGGTGATGCGCTGCACGCAGTAGGTGCACTTTTCCATCACACCGCGGCTGCGCACGCTTACGTCCGGATTGCGCTGGAACTTCAACTGCGGCGTATCGAAATCCGAGTACAGCAGGAAGTTGAAGCGGCGCACCTTGTAAGGGCAGTTGTTGCTGCAATAACGGGTGCCGACGCAGCGGTTGTACACCATGTCGTTCAGGCCTTCGCTGCTGTGCGTGGTGGCGCCCACCGGGCAAACCACTTCGCAGGGAGCGTTTTCGCACTGCTGGCATGGCACCGGCTGGAAGTAGGTTTTGGGATTTTCGGGCGAACCCTCGTGATAGTTGTCAATGCGCAGCCAGTTCATGTGGCGTCCGCGCTTGACCTCTTCCTTGCCCACCACCGCGATGTTGTTCTCCGCCTGGCAGGCCACGGTACAGGTCTTACAGCCGATGCAGGAGTTCAAGTCAATCGCCATGCCCCACTTGTGATCCTTGTACTCGTAAGGGGCGTACAGGGTCAGCCCCGCCGGCGGAGCCTCCACCACTTCATGGGCGAAGTCGGGATTCTTGATGAACTCTTCGAGCGTGGCAGCGCGCACAATGGCACGGCCCTCCATAGACTGATGCCCCTGCGGCGATGCCAGCCCGAAGTGTTTCCCGGTCGCCCGGATCTTTGCGCCGTCCACGAACCACGGCGATTGCGCTGTGCGCAGAGCGTAGGCGCTGAAGCCCACTCCCGTGCCCACCTTGCCCGCCTTCTGGCGTCCGTAGCCGAGCGCCACGGTCACGGCCTGCTCGGGATGCCCCGGGGTCAGCCAGAGCGAGCCTTTGACTTTGCGTCCACCCACTTCCAACTCGACTTCGTCTTCGCTCTTGAAGCCCAGCTTCTTGGCCGTACCCACGCTCATCAGGATGGGATT
Source organism: uncultured Acidobacteriota bacterium (assembly GCA_963719655.1). GTDB lineage: Bacteria > Acidobacteriota > Terriglobia > Terriglobales > Acidobacteriaceae > TOLSYN. The sequence goes on from CAVRDQ010000148.1 coordinate 10,967, forward strand.
GTCCCAGCAGACCTGCGTCATCGGCTTGGGAGTTTCCTGCAGCCAGCCGTTGTTGGCAAAGCGGCCGTCGTAGATGGTGGCGTCGCGGCGGAAGATGACTTCCAGGCCCGCCAGCGCCTGCGCCTGCGCGGGCACCGTGCCCTTGGCCGCAACCGTCTTCGGCGCCAGGGCCGAGCCCTTCACGAATCCATCATGCAGCGAGCGATCCCACCAGCCCTTGAAGTCCAGCCCAGCGTGCTGCTGCTGCCAGTAACGCTGCGTCAACTGATAGCTGCCGGCCTCGTCCTGGTTGGTCAGGAACTCGATCAGTTCGCTCTCCGCGTGGCCGTTGTAAAGCGGCGCAATCAGCGGCTGGATGAAGCTCACCGTGCCGTCGAAGCTGCGCACATCGCCCCACTGCTCCAGATAGTGTGTGCCGTTCAGGTGCCAGTGCGAGTACTTCGCGGTCTCATCCTGGAAGAGTCCGAGGTGAATGCGCAGCGGGACCTTATTGAATGCATCGAGGAAGTTCAGGTCGGCCGGAGCGTCGTACACCGGGTTGGAGTTCATCACCAGAAGGGTCTTCACCGCGCCGGCGTTCATCTCCGCCACCAGCGACTGTAACTGCGCCACCTTGCCCCAGCCCGCGCTGCTATCCACGGCCTCGGTGTAGGTCACCGTCTTGCCCACCGCTCCAAGCTGCGCGTTCATCAGGTGCGCCAGCGCGTGCGTCGCCGGAGACTGGGCATCGCCCACAATCACCACGGCCGCGCCCTTGTGCGACTGCAAATCCTTTGCCAGTGCGTCGGCAAATTTCTTCTGCTGCGGAGTGAACTCTCCACCCGCCTGCGCCGCGCCCAAGGCACCGGCCAGCGCGCGGGTAAAGCTCTCCACCTCGCTGGCGCGCATGTGCAGGCGATGGTCGGCCTTGGCCGCCGTGTTGGTCGGCGAACTTTCCACCGCGTAGTAACGCAGCATCTCCGACTTCAACTCCGGACGGCGGCGCTGCGAGAACTGCCTTGCATACTTATGAAATCCCGGGAAGCCCGAACTGAGGAAGTCGCCATCGAGTGAGAGCACGACGCGCGCCTTGCTGAGGTCGTACTGGGTCTCCACCGGCTGGCCGAAGGCCATCTGCGCGCCCGCGTACACGTTGTCGCGGTTGACCGGCTCCCACTGATACCACTTCGCCTGCGGATAGGCCTTGAGGAAAGCCTGCATCTGCGCCACGAATGACGGCGACGAGGTCGCCTCGGTCAGCACGCGCAATCCCGCGCCATGGTCGGCCTGGTGAGACCGGGCCACCACGCGCAGACTTTCCAGCACCTGCGGCCAGGTGTGCGATTCGTTCAGATAAGTATTGCCCTGCGAGCGGTCGGGGTCGTACATGGTCAGCACGCTGGCCTGGGTGAATACGTCTGTTCCGCCGAGCGAGCTGGGATGCTGCGGGTTGCCTTCAATCTTCGTCGGGCGGCCTTCGTGGCTCTCCACCAGCAGGCCTGTGCCGTAGGCGCCCAGGGGCATGGCCGTAGCGTAAAAGAGCGGCTTGCCCGGCACCAGATTCGCCGGCTGCTTCACGTAAGGAACGATCGGCTCCAGAGGCTGACGCGTACAGGCGCTCAATCCGGCCAGGGCCATGGAGGCGCCCATGATCTTCATGAAGTCGCGGCGCGAGCTCTTGTCCGTCCACTCCGAGGCGTGCCGCGGAAATTCGCGGTGCAGCATCTCCTCGAACTCCGGCGTCTGCGCCAGCTCATCCAGCGTGCGCCAGTAGCGCGGTCCCGTGGCTTCGCTCAGCCGGGCCTGTACATCGGCCAGCTCCAGCTTGTCCTTCTTGCCGGGACACACATCCTGTTTTCCGGCTTTCTGCGCGTTGTTCATTCGCTTCGAATCCACCCGTCGGAATCCTTCCGCTCTTCTGCCCGCCGCTCTAGCGGTGGCAGGTGTTGCAACTGGTAATGTCGCGCGGCGAGCGCACGTGGTTCGCCTGCACCAGGTAGGTGCCCAGTCCATCCGGCCCCGTCTGGCTGGTAAAGGTCTTCTCCACGCCACCTTCGACGATGGTCACAGGATGCGAGGACGAAGGCGGCTCGTAGGCCATGTTGAAGATCTGGTCGCCCAGGCTCGCCGGATCCTTCGGATCGGGCTTCACGTGGTGCGGGCGCAAGACCTTCGCCGGCTCGCGATGGCAGCTCAGGCACCACTCCATCTGGAGCGAGGCCTCGTTGTACATCAGCGGCATCTTGTCCACCCGGCCGTGGCAGCTGTTGCAGCCCACACCCTTGTTGACGTGAATGCTGTGATCGAAGTAGGCGAAGTCCGGCAGATCGTTGGCCCGGGTCCAAACCAGCGGCTTGCCCGTGCGGTAACTTTCGCGCACCGGCTCCAGCATGGGAGCGGCCGTCCAGATCTGCGAGTGGCAGTTCATGCAGGTCTTGGTCGGCGGCACGCCGGCAAAGCCGCTGACCTCGACCGTGGTGTGGCAGTAGCGGCAGTCAATGCCCAGGCCCGCCACATGATGCTGGTGCGGGAAAGGCACGGGCTGCGGCTTGGCCACCCCGGCATAGGTGAAGTAGGGCGAGCGCTGCAGTTGCAACGCCGTCCACAAAAGGCCGACCACCAGCACCACTCCCGCCAGGATGGAGGCCTTTGCAATTGAATTGGCACTGCGATGGAAGATCTGCGCCATGTTATGGATACGACCCGTTAGTTCCCGCCGGCCGCTCGTGCGCCAGCCTGAATTCGGCAACCGGGAGAGTTCGCAGACGGCTGCCGCACTGGCAACTCATCCTGCCTTTCACCTCACTGCCGGATGTGACCTGTAGCTCAGTTAATTGTGACTTGTATCACGCGAACTTCGAATTATAGCAGTCCCCTTCCCCTTGCCTCACAATCCACAGGAGAAATTTTCCAGGACCTCACGGAAAAACCAATCCGCGTTTCCCCACAATCCGCACGCGCCTAAATATTTTGCTCTTTTAACTCAGATGCATCGAGAGAGAAATAAAGTGCAGGTTTTTTCTGTGCAAATTGCGGAGAACAATCACCCTTCCTGTTTTGGAAGCAATCAGGATTAAACACTCACGATTGCAATTCGGGCACTCGTTTGGCTCTCAAGAGGACAGGGCGCAGCCATCGCCACGCCCTGTCGCCGCTGCCCCTCTTCGGAGGCAGCCGAATGAATTGCCTTCACCGGCCATGCATCACATGGGTGGATAGAAATTCAAGGTGACTTCCATCTTCACCATGACGGGCTTGTCGTCCCGGGTAGCGGGCTTGTACTTCCACTCCCGCACGGCGACAAGGGCGTTCTCATCCAGTCCATGGCCCAGGCCTTTTACCACCTTGGCCTCAATCACATCGCCCTTGGTGTCCACCACGATCAGCACCACGACGTCGCCACTGATCTTGTGGCGCTTGGCGTCCTCGGTGTAGTCAGGAGTAGCCACCTCCAACAAACGCGGCGGCGTAATGTCGTCGGTAATGGCCACCGCCTGGTCAAAAGCCCTCTGGGCCATGGCCGGCGCAGGCGCCAGGCACAGTGCGAGAAAAGTAATAAGTCCAAGCAGAAGAATGCGTTTCATGGGATCACCTCTACGGTCCACCCTGGATATTTCCGGGGACCGCAATCCAACCGGACATTTCACCGCCGGAGGGCTGATTTTTCAGTGACCTGGCGCACAGATGGCTGGCCCATCGCGCCGCCAATTTGGTTAAGATGGCATCGCAGCCACCGGAGAGAGCGAATGAACGTAAGCATCCTGGTATTCGAGGGCGCCGACGAAATGGACTTCGTCGGCCCGCTGGAAATCTTCCGGCGCGCTGCCAGGCTGAACCAAGAGATGAACGTCCGCCTGGTGACCGTTGCCCCCTGCGAGCAGGTCGTCGCCGCCTATGGTCTGCGCGTTATGCCGGATGGCCTGCTGGAGGGCATTCCCGATTTGCTGATCGTTCCCGGCGGGGGCTATGCGGGAGGCGCGGCGCGCGGCATTCGTTATGAGATAGACCACACCGGGCTGGCCGCACGCCTGGAGGGGCTGCATGCGCGTGGAACCATGCTGGCCGGCGTCTGCACGGGAGCGATGGCCCTGGCTGCCGCCGGGCTGCTGAAGAACCGGAAGGCCGTGACGCACCGTGCGGCCATGGCCGACCTTTGCGCCAGCGGAGCCATGGTGGCGGAGGCGCGCGTGGTGGACGATGGCGACCTGGTCACCTGCGGCGGCGTCACCAGTTCGCTGGACCTGGCGCTGCACCTGGTGTCGCGCTTCTGCGGCCCGCAGTTGGCGGCGCAGATTGCCCTTGGCATGGAGTACACGCCCAGCACGGACGTCGTCATCGCCCCACGGACGGAGGGCGCGAGCTAAGCCAGCGCGTAATCGAAGAGCGCTTTCCCAGCGCTTCATCCGAGAGCTTTATCCGATAACAAGCAGCTTCGGCTCGGTCATCTCCTCAATGGCGTAAGCGATGCCTTCGCGCCCCAGGCCGCTATCCTTCACGCCACCGTACGGCATCTGGTCCATGCGGAAGGTGGGCACGTCTCCGGCGATGACCCCGCCGACCTCAAGCTCCTCGTAGGCGCGCAGGATGCGTCCCATGTCGCTGGTAAAGACGCCGGCCTGTAATCCGTAGGGCGAGCGGTTCACCCTCTGGAGCGCCTCCTCGAATTCCTCGTAAGGCTCCACGGTCACCACCGGCGCGAAGACCTCCTGGCAGTTCACCTTCTGCGACTCCCTGGTCCCGGTGAGCACGGTAGGCTGCACAACGGAGCCCTGCCGACGGCCGCCGCAGACGACCTTTGCCCCGCCGGCCACGGCCTCGGCAATCCACTCTTCGGCCCGCGCCGCGTCCTCGGGACGAATCATCGGCCCCACCTCGGTCGCCTCCTCGGCCGGGTTGCCCACCACCAGCTTTGCGACGGCCGCCGCCAGCTTTTCCATGAAGGCGGCGTAGACGCCCTTCTGCACCAGGATGCGCTGCACGCTGATGCAGCTTTGTCCGGCGAAGGCGAAGCCACCGGCGACACATCGCGCCGCGGCCTTGTCCAGGTCGGCGTCACCGTGAACGATGCATCCGGCGTTGCCGCCCAGCTCCAGCGCGACCTTCTTCTTGCCCGCGCGAGATTTCATCGCCCAGCCCACGCTCGACGAGCCGGTAAAGGTGAGCAGCTTGAAGCGGTCGTCTTCCACCAGCGGCGCGGCCGTCTGGTTGGTCATCGGCAGCACGCTCACGGCCTCGCGCGGATATCCCGAGTCGGCGACGAGGGTGGCCAGCAGCAGGGCGGAGAATGGCGTCTGCGTGGCGGGCTTCAACACAATCGAACAGCCCGCGGCCATCGCCGGAGCCATCTTGTGCGCCACCAGGTTCAGCGGAAAATTAAACGGGGTGATGGCCGCCACCGGCCCCAGCGGCACGCGGCGCAGAATTCCCACGCGGTTGGCGCCCACTGGCAGAGCGTCCAGCGGCAGCACCTCGCCGGTGAGCCGCGTGGCCTGCTCGGCCGCATATTGAAAGCAGAACGCGGCGCGCTCCACCTCAGCCCGTGCGGTGCGGATGGGCTTGCCCGCCTCGGCCATGATGCACTGCGCAAACTCCTCGGCACGCTCGGTCAGCCCGCGTGCCACAAAGGCCAACGCGCGCTGGCGCTCATATCCACTGAGTTTGCGTGTGAGGGCGAAGGCCCGTACAGAGGCCGCAATGGACTGTTCGAGCTGCTCCGGGGTGGCCAACCCGACGCGCCCCACAACACGGCGATCGAATGGCGAGAGCACCTCGACCGCATCCGCCGCGGCGGTCCACTCGCCGGCCAAATAGAGTTGATGCACGCCCGCCGCATCCACCGGCTTCGGCACGGGCTTCAGGTTTTGAGAATGAGTTTTGGCAGCCATGCGCAGAATGTTACACCCGCCGTGCGGCCCGCGTGGAGAGCCCTATGGCAACTCCACCACATGCGCGTTGGTGGAGTCTGGTTACTTCGCCGGGACCAGCTTTTTCAACATGATCTGGATGATCTTCTGGTCCACGCTCTCCATGCTGCGTCCCAGCTCGGCCAGGTTCTGGATGGTCTTCTCCGCCGTGGGAGCCACGATGCCGTTGTCGTCCGGCACCTCGGCCTTGCACATGGCCAGTTCGGCGGCACGCACGGCCATCTCGCTGGCGTTGCTCACCTTCAGGGCGCAGCCCACCTTGGCACCGTCGCAAATCATTCCGGTCAGGGTGGCGGCCATGATCTTCACCGCGCGCTCGGCCTCATCGTGTCCGCCGCCCATGGCGTACACCACGCCGCAACTGGCGCCAATTCCGGCCTTGATGGCCACTCCGCAGAGGGCGGAGAGGTATCCGACGTAGCTCGTCAGGTACATGGTGACCAGGTGGCTCACGGCGAGGGCGCGCAGCATCTTGTCTTCGCTGACCTTGTGCGCCCGCGCCCAGGTGACGACGGGAATGGTGGCGATGATGCCCTGGTTGCCCGAGCCCGCCGAGGTCATGATCTCCACTGGAAAGCCGGCCATGCGCGCGTCACTGCCCGCCGCGGTCAGGCTGGCCATGTGCTGGCGGAAGCCGCCATCCTCCTCCACACTGCCGAAGTATCCCGTGCCCAGCCCCATGGGCTTGGTCAGGCCGGCGCGGCAGGCCGCCAGGTTCATCTCCACCGTGGCGCGCAGAAGCACCAGCACGCTCTCCGGCAAATGTTCCACCAGGGCGAGCACCTCGGCCAGGCTAAGGGACTTCAGCGACTCCATCTCCGGGCTGACCGATGCTTCGCTCGCCGCCTCGGTGGCGCCAAACGTGGGCTCTCCGTCGCGGCGCAGCAGCGTGATCTTCGAGTGCTCATCGCGCACCACCGCGTGGCCGCTACCATCTTCGAAGGTGGCTTCCACTTCGATGTAAAGCTCGGAGGGCGCGTCCTCGGCGATCTCCACCACCACGCCGCCGCCTGCCACCAAGGCCTCGGCCATCGCAATCTGTTGCGGCCCGAGCGTGGCAAACAAGGCCATCCCCTCGCGCGGATCGCAGAAGGCGCCGAGCGCCGCCGACATCACGATTCCCTTATGGCCTTCGGCGTTGGGGATGAGGATGGCAAAGGCGTTCTTGAAGATGTTGCGGCTGACGCGCACCCGCAGCGAGAGCAGGCCGTTGGCGGCGTTTGCCACAGCCACCTCGTTCGGCGCGGGAGTCCAACCGCGGGCGGCCCAAACGGCGGCCGCCGTGGTCAGGGCCACGGCCACCGGCTCGGTACAACCCAGCGCGGGCTTCAGAATCTTGCGGAAGAGCGCGTCCATCGCCTCGGGCGTCATCGTCTTGGTCATCGTGTCATCCTACTGCCAGGGGGGCACACATTCGCCAGCGCTACTAGACAACAACTTATTTCGTATCTCATTGATGAAATGCTGGCGCAGT
>CAVRDQ010000149.1:0-17870 GCA_963719655.1 uncultured Acidobacteriota bacterium
TCTATCCAAATGGGCAGCGCGGCCTGCGCGCCGGTCTCCTTGGCGCCGAGGGTCTTCTTTTCATCAAAGCCCACCCAGACGCCGCAGGTGATGCTGGGCGAAAAGCCCATGAACCAGGCATCGGTGAAGTCGTTGGTGGTTCCGGTTTTGCCGGCCACGGGGTGGTTGAGCTTGGTGGCCGCGTAGCCGGTGCCGTGCAGCACCACGCCGCGCAGCAGCTCCACCATGATGCGCGCCGAATGTGCGCTGATGACGTCGCGCACGTCGCCCACATCCTGCTCCAGCACGTGGCCGTCGTAATCGGTCACCTTGCGCAGCATGTGCGGACTGAGGCGTACGCCGTCATTAGGGAAGGTCGTGTAGGCGGCGGTGTGCTCGAGCAGGGTCACTTCAGCCGAGCCCAGGGCCACCGGCAGGTAGGGCTGAATCTCCGAGGTGATGCCGAACTTGTGCACGTACTCGATCACCGTCTTGATGCCGACGCGCTGCGCCAGCCGGATGGCCGGGATGTTGCGCGAGTCGGCGAGGGCGTGGCGCAGGCTGATGGTGCCTTCGTACTTGCCGTCGTAGTTGTGCGGCGACCAGGTGCCAGTGGCGCTGGGAAAGCTGATGGGCGAGTCCTGAATGGTGTCGTCCGGCATGGCGCCCTGCTCCACGGCCGCGGAATAAACGTAGGGCTTGAAGGACGATCCGGTCTGGCGCAGGGCCTGGGTGGCGCGGTTGAACTTCGATTCGTCGAAGTCGCGGCCGCCGACCATGGCGCGAATCTCTCCGGTGTTGTTGTCAATGGCCACCAGTGCGGCCTGGGCGCCGCTGTCCTGCTCCAGTGCAACCTGCAGATGCTGATTGGGCTCGACCAGCAGCACGCGCACGTAGGCGATGTCACCCACGGCCAGTATCTCCGAGGGGTTGCGATGGGTGGTCCATGCCATATCGGCCGGGCGCAGGGTGGCCGTGTACTTGCCAATCTTGAGCTCCGCCTGGGTGGGGCTGACCACGCTGACCAGGGCGTGGAAGTAGCCGCCCGCCTCCGGAGTGTGCGCCCAGTCGGCGTGCTCGTAGGTGGCAAAGTCGTCGCCCGAGGCGTAAACGTTGGGCAGGTGAGCCTTCCATCCGTGGCGGCGCTCGTAGGTCGCCAGTCCATCCAATACGGCGCGGTTGGCAACCCTTTGGAGTGCGCCATCGAGGGTGGTGTAAACCTTCAGTCCGCCCTCGTGCACCTGGTCGGTGCCGAACTTCTTCTCCAAATAACGCCGGGTCTCCTCCACAAAGTAGGGAGCCACGTTGTTGGGATCGCTCAGCAGGTGCAGGTTCAGCGGCTTGCTCTTGGCCGCCATGGCCTCGGCAGCCGTGATGCGTCCGTCCTCCATCATGTTGTTGATGACCAGGTTGCGGCGGCGCAGGGCCTTGTCCGGATTATTGATGGGCGAATACGCGCTGGGCCCCTTGGGCAGGCCGGCCAGGAGCGCCGCCTCTTCGATGGTCAAATCCTTTGCTTTCTTGCTGAAGTAATACTCCGAGCCGGCTTCAAAGCCATAGACGCCGTGGCCGAGGAAGATCTGGTTGGCGTACAGAGTGAAGATCTGCTCCTTGGTGAAGCGGCGCTCAATCTGGATGGCCATCATCACCTCCTGCACCTTGCGCCCGAACTTGCGGTCCGGGTTGAGGAACAGGTTGCGGCTGAGCTGCATGGTCAGGGTGCTGGCTCCCTGGGCGCGCGATCCGCTGCTGAGGTCGCGATAGGCGGCGCCCATGACGCGCCACAGATCAATGCCCCAGTGGCGTTCAAAGTCCTTGTCTTCAATGGAGATGACGGCATCGCGCAGGACCTTTGGATAATCCTCATAGCGGGCGATGACCCGGCGCTGCAGGGCGAAGCTGCCGATCACCGCGCCCTTGTCGTCGTACAGCTCGGTGATGGAACTGGGGCGGTAGCGTTCGAGATCGGTGACCTGCGGCAGGTCGGTGGAATAGACAAAGAGCAGTCCGGCGAGGGCTCCGAACATGGCCGCCGCCACTACGGCCAGCCCGAAGATCACCCGCGTCACCAGGCGCGTACGCTCGGCGGGAGGGATCGGCTGGAGCTGCTTGTCTTCGACACTGCTCATCGCGGGAGTTCGCTCATTCTGGAGGCGTTTGGATAGCGCAAGGATACCACCCGGGCGCCGCGCGGGCCGAGCCTGGCGAACCACTGCGGCCACTCATGCGGGCATGGTCTGGTGATTCCGGGCTGCGCTTACGCACGGCTGTCTCTATTACGCGCGGCTGTCTCTATCTTGTGATTCTCTGGCCGATTGTTCTCGACCCGGAGGATTCGTTAGGGCTCCGGCAGGTCCGATGGCGGGTGCTGGCGGGCTTCCATCCAGTTTTGCAGGATGAGGACGGCCGCGAGCTGATCCACCACGGCGGCACGCTTCTTGATGGACATCTCCGTCTCACGCAGCACGCGGTTGGCCTCCACCGAGGTAAGCCGCTCATCCCACAGGTGGATGGGCAGGTCGAAGTGCTGCCGCAGCATGTCAACGAACTCACGCATGCGCCCCGATTGAATCCCTTCGGCGCCGCTCATGCGCAAGGGCAGGCCGACGACCAGCTGGGCCACGCCCAGGCGGCGGATGACCTCATCGAGCGCGGCCAGGTCGGTTCTTTTATTGCGCCGGCGGATCGTCTCCAGCCCCTGCGCCGTATAACCAAGCGGGTCCGTTACGGCCAGCCCGATGGTTCGGCTGCCGACATCGAGGGCCATGATGCGCCCCGGCGGGTTATCCTGTTCCTGGTGCGTCACAATCCAAAGTATAGTGCCTGAAGAGCGCCTGCGCCGTTTGTGCCGCGGGCCATGAGCGCCGGGAGAGAGAGAAACCATGGAGCCGTTGCAATCCGCCCCCGCCGAGCTGGAAGCCGCGACGGCCCCGGCCGGCGCCATCCCTGCGCAGACCACCCCGGGACAGACCACCCCAGGCGCGCCCGCGGCCGGCAGCCAGCACTCCGCCATGAGCAACGCCGAGCGCCGCCGCCACGCCCGCATTCAGAGCACCTCGCTGGCCGTCATCAGCGTGGGCGGCATCCTGACCCTGATGTACGTGGCCAAGGCCGTGCTGGTGCTGATCCTGACCAGCGTGCTGCTGGCCTTTATGCTGGAACCGATCGTGGAGCTGTGCCAGAAGATTCGCCTGCCGCGCTCGCTCGGCTCGCTGGTGGCCGTGCTGGTGATGTGCAGCGCGCTCTACGGCATCTTCTACGTCAGCTACAACCAGGCCAGTGACTTCGTCACCGAACTGCCCAAGTACACGGTGCGCATGCGCTCGGTGGTGAACCACGTGCGGCAGAGCGCGGAGCGCGTGCGCCAGACGACGCGCAACGTGCTGCCCGACGACAAGGCCGACAAGAACACGGTCACCGTCCGCCAGACCTCGAGCTGGACCGAGCAGATCACCAACGGGGCGGTGAACGCCACCGAGGCCATCATGATGGCCGCCTTCGTGCCCTTCCTCGTCTTCTTCATGCTCAGCTGGAAGGACCACGTACGGGCCAGCACCGTGATGCTCTTCGACATGGATAACCGGCAGACGGCCTACGTAACCCTGGGGTTGATCGCGCAGATGATTCGCGGTTTCATCGTGGGCAACGTCATCATCGGCATCATTCTGGGCGTTACCAGCACCATCGCCTTCTGGATTCTCGGCGTGCCGTACTTCTACGTGATTGGAATGATCAGCGGCGTGGTCAGCCTGCTGCCGTATTTAGGCATCGTGCTGGCCATCCTGCCGCCGGTGGTGGTCAGCATGAGCACGCTGACCCTGGGCACCTTCACGGCCATCGCCATGGTGGTGGGCGTCAGCCATTTGATCGCGCTGAACGTGCTTTACCCGAAGATCATCGGCAGCCGCCTGCAGCTGAATCCGCTGGCCGTGACCTTGTCGCTGCTCTTCTGGGGATGGCTGTGGGGCGCCATGGGACTGATTCTGGCCGTGCCGCTGACGGCCGCCCTGAAGATCATCTTCGACCATGTGGAAGGCCTGAAGGCCTACGGCAACTGGCTGGGCGAGTAAGTCCGGGACCCTCCCCAATGCAACGGGCTGCATCCGCATGAGGTTGATGCCACCCCACGGCAAGCAGAGGCGGCGTGCAGGCGCGGAATGATGCCTGTGCCATGGCTCCGGGCGCGGCGTTGGAGATGAAAATCGGAAAGAAGGTTTTCTTCCACGCGACTGCGATAGACTATGTGTACACCAAGCACGATCCAGGTGATGGACTGACCTACCAGAGCCACTTCCGCTAAGGAAGAGGCCTGTTGTTTCTGTACCAGGCAGTCCGATACGCAGTCTGTAACGTAGTTTGCAATGATGGCTCACTGGTTCCAAGTTTGATGGGAACCGTTCGATTGCCCCATGCCGGCCTTCGCTCCGCCGGCGTGGGGCTCTCTTTTGCCAGGAAGGCTGAGGGCGCGTTATCGGGCGGCAAAAACAGAACGGCGCAGCCGGTGGGCCACGCCTGGGTCATCTTTCAAGTTGATTTCTTTTATTCCGCGCTTTTCTATTCGGCGCTTTTCTATTCGGCGCTTTTCTATTCGGCGCTTTTCTATTCGGCGGTTTTCTATTCTTCGACGCTTGCGACCTCGGGCCAGCGCAACTTGCTCTTGATGAGCGCCTTGCGCAACTCCTCCTCGACATCTTCCTCGTCGTGCAGGCGGACCATGGCCATCTCGCTGATCAGCAGATAGCGGGCGCGCTCCAGCATTTTCTTCTCGCGGAAGCTGAGAGGCTTCTGCGCGGCCAGCGTCAGCAGGCCCTTCAGCACGATGGCCACGTCGAGCAGGCTGCCGGTGCGCATCTTGTCGGAGTTTTCCTTGAAGCGGTTCTTCCAGTCGGTGCTGCTCTCGCACTGGCCGTCGCTCAGGTAGTCCAGAATCTTCTGCGCCTCGCTGTTTTTGACCACGCGGCGCAGGCCGACGGCCTCGGCGTTGTGGAACGGAACCATGACTTTGAGGCTGCTGGCGCGGATGCGGAGGAGGTAGAAACGCTCCACCTGGGCGCCGATGGTGCGACTGGATATCTGTTCAATGACTCCGACCCCGTGGTTTGGGTAAACCACCTTTTCGCCGACGTTGAAGATGGTCATACTCATGCGAAGACCCGGGCGACCGCAGTTGATGGGGCGGAACGCCTGATTATACGGGGCGCGCTCGGGCTGGGTCAATGAAGCGGATATCCGGCCGATGCGCCCATGCCCGCGGCGCGCTATAATGGGGTTCATTAGGACACCCCACCGCGCGCGGCGACCCCGCGCGCAAAGGTTTTTAGCAATGCCTGAACATGTAAAGAAAAAGCTCCTGGAAGAGATCAGCATCCTGGAGCACGAGCTGAACCACGAGCTGCCGGCCGAGTTGAAGAAGGCCGTCGCCATGGGCGATTTAAGCGAAAACGCCGAGTACCACATGGCCAAGCAGCGCCAGGAGTTCGTGCGCGCGCGCCTGGGCATGATGAAAAAGCGCATGGCCGAACTGTCGCTGATGAACCTGTCGAACATTCCCCGTGACAAGGCCGCGCTGGGCTCGACCATCGTCGTCTTCGACTCCGTCAAGGAGGAAGAGATCAGCTACAAGCTGGTGACCAGCGAGGAAAGCGACGTGACCAAGGGCCTGGTCAGCACGACCTCTCCCATTGGCCGCGCCCTGATGGGCAAGAAGGTGGGCGACGTGACCGCCGTGGTCACTCCGGGCGGCACGCGCGAGTTCGAAGTGCTGAAGCTGACCACCATCCACGATGAGGCGGAAGAGGCCAAGGGCTAAGCCATGACCTGGACCAGCGCGGTGGGCAAGTATTGCGGCAAGCTGCTGTACAAAATTGTGGACGGCCTGGCGCTGACCCGCATTTCGCCCAACATGCTTACGTTTATCGGCCTGCTGATCAACGTGGTGGCCGCGCTCTTCTTTGGCTTTGCCAGCGCGGACAACAACCAGCCGCGCCGCTTCCTCTACGCCGGGCTGGTCATCATCGGCGCCGGAATCTTTGACATGGTGGACGGCCGCGTGGCACGGGCCACGAACCAGGTCACCGTCTTCGGAGCCTTCTTCGACTCGGTCATTGACCGCTACTCCGACGTGGCCATCTTCTTCGGACTGCTGGTGTATTACGCCCGGGCCAACCGCTTCTTCTACGTGGTGATGGTCGCCTTCGTGATGACCACCTCGGTCATGGTCAGCTACACCCGCGCCCGCGCCGAATCGCTGATCCCCACCTGCAAGGTGGGCTTCATGGAGCGGCCGGAACGCATCGTGCTGGTCATCATCGGAGCCCTGTTCAACCACATGGCTCCCGTGCTGTGGGTGCTGGCCGTGCTCAGTACCATCACGGTCATCCACCGCATCCGCTTTACCTACACCCAGAGCACCGCGCAGGAAGCCGCCGCCAAACTCAGCGCCGCGGGATAAATGCAGGCTACGAGTTGCTCTTTGTATCTTGATCGGTTGGCGGGACGTTTTTCTCCAAGAGCCTAGCTTCCAAGTACCTCACGTATGGCATTTCGACCAAATGACGATTGTCAAAAGTTATTTGATACACAGTACCGGGAAATTCTGAGCCAGCACTTCCTCTCGCTCGTCCTTCAGTGAGTGGAATGATTGAAATGTATTTTCCACCCACAAGCGAGATGATCACGAACTCTCGACCAGGAGCAATGGCTATTATGTGGGACCCTTGCACCCGGAAGAACTGATATAGATTTTCAGGGCCCGAATCTAACGGCCAAAATCGGCCAGGAAGTTTTCGTCCATCTAAATCTTGATAACCCATCGATTCGCGCAATTTTGTTGCTGTGTGGGACCTCCCGAACTCTTCCCCCGCTGAATAAAATCCAACAGCCAGGGCTACCTTACAAAAGAACCTCACAGATGAAACTGGGTCGATTCGTAACTCCATAAGAACACTTGGCTTTTCATGGACCGTCACACGATCTAATATCATCTCCTGTATTCGCTCTCTTGTAATTATCGCCCCTTGTTCGTCTGTAATCTTTTGTCCGAGCCTCTCTGCGGACTCTAGCATTCCCAACAGTATTTTCTCCGCGTCTCCTGGATCACCCGAAAGAGTTACATGCTTTTTCCCATCCTCAAATGTTGTCGTTACAAGGGGATCCAACTTGAAAGTCTTATCTGTGCCACGTACCTGATAGGTCAAAGTGCGTTCAGTCCCGTCGATCCATGTCCTGCCGCTCAAATCCAGCAACGGCAAACCTCTGTGAGATTCCATTTTGTTAATGAAACGGTCAGTGATTACCGGAAACAACTCTAAGAATGGCCTATCAACATCGTTTCCCAATGTGCTGTTCGATTTCTTGCACACCCTTGTCACAAAATTGTCAGGCCCTCCTAGGGCTCGTGGAATTATGTGCTCGTCATTAAATTCAACTGATTCAGGATGTTCTTCTCCACAATAGACGCAATACATTTGTGATCTCCCGTTCTCGCGCGGTTAGAAATACAATACTGTAGAGCATGGAGAGAGCGACGTTTACTTCCGTTCCTTTGTCCGTTTTGAGGTGAAGATGTCCGAACCGATCATCCTTGTTCATGGCGGTGCCTGGGCCATGCCCGATGAAGCCTGTGCGGCTCATCAGAAGGGCGTGGAGATGGCCTCCGAGGCCGGCTGGCGCGCCCTGGCCGCCGGTGCCAGCTCTCTTGAGGCGGTGGAAGAGGCCGTGGCCGTGCTGGAGGATGATGAGAACTTTGACTCCGGCCGCGGAGCCTTCCTGAACCGCGATGGCCGCGTGCAGCTCGACGCCCTCATCATGGACGGAGCCACGCTGAAGGCCGGCGGCGTGGGTTGCGTCGAACGGTTGCGGAATCCCGTACGCGCCGCGCGCGTCGTGCTGGAAAAGAGTCCGCACATTTATTTTGTGGCCGAAGGCGCCGAGCGCTTCGCTGCCGAACACGGCATCCCGCTGATTGACAATAGCGAGCTGGTGCTGCCGCGCGAAGTCGAACGCTGGAAGAACGCCGCCCAGCAGCGCTACCTGAGCGTTCCAGCCGAGTTCAGCAACGGCGTGGCCGAGGTGGACTACGACGGGCAATCGTCTGATCTGAATTCTCACGATTCCAATTCTCATGACACAGTGGGCGCCGTCGCCCTGGACAGCCGGGGCAACATCGCCTCCGCCACCAGCACGGGAGGCACGTTGAACAAGGCTCCTGGCCGCGTGGGTGACAGCAGCCTGATTGGCTGCGGCTGTTACGCCGACAACGAGACGGCCGCGGCCAGCACCACCGGATGGGGAGAGCCCATGATGAAGCTGGTGTTCGCCAAGTGGGCCGCCAACCGCGTCACCCAGGAGATGCCGCCCGAACTGGTGGCTCCGGCCAGCATTGAATACCTGCACCGCCGCCTGAATGGACATGGCGGCATCATCCTGCTGGACCGCCGCGGACGCATCGGCCTGGCACACAACACTCCGCGCATGGCCTGGGCCTGGCGCAACCAGGAAGCGCGCCGGAGCGGCGTGCGCTTCCCGGGATAGCGGTCATCATGCGACGCGGCGTCATCTTCATCCTCTTCATCACCCTTCTGATAGCGGCGTCGGCTGCGCTGGCGCCATCGCTTGCGGCGCAGATCAATCCGCCCAGCCCCAAGGCCCTCTGGATCCCTTCGAACTTTCGCGGACTGACCATGGGCCACGCTCATCGCGCGGACGTGCTGCGCGTACTGGGCACTCCCACGGAGGCCAAAAAGAGCGCGGGCGGCGAGGAGATGACTTACAAGGGCCGCGGCGACCACATGGGCGACCTGACCCTGCGCCTGGACATGACCGGCACGCTGATTGAAGTGGAAGAGATGCTGCCGAGGGCCATTCCGCGCAGCGTGCTTTACAAGGAGTTCGGCGCCGAACCCGTGACGGCACACTACTCCGCTGCGGCCTGCGCCGGGGGCGCGCTCTATCGCGATGCGCGCGGCAACCTCGAGCTGACGCTCTACCCGGGGCGTGGCCTGTACCTTTGGCCGGACCAGTATGGCTACGACTTTGCCGCCATCCACTGGTCGCTGCGGCGTCCCGGGCTGCCGAACGCGCCGGCCTGTGTTTCACGCAGCGCTCGGCACCACACTGCAAGTAACCCCGCCCGGCCGTAGGCGTAAGCCGCCAGGGCGTTTACACTGTTGAGCGGCACACTTCGCACATTGTTTCGCTCAGCTTTTTCTGGAGGCCCTCGCCATGCGCACTCGTCTTCTATTTTGCCTGCTGCTCACGCTCGCCATTGCCGGATGCAAGGCGAAGAAGCCTGCCGTGGCCGAGGAGCGCTACCCGATTGAAGGCCGCGTGGTGGCCGTCACTCCAGCCGAAAAGACGATCACGCTCGACCACAAGGACATTCCCGGCTACATGAAGGGGATGGTCATGCCCTTCAACGTGCGCGATGCCTGGGTGTTCAACGTGGTGCATCCGGGAGACACCGTGCACGCGACCCTTGTGGTGGGCGAAGACGATTGGCTGGAGAACATCTCGGTCAACCAGAGTGGCGCACAGGCCGAGCAGTCGAATACCGCTCCGGCGCAGACTCCAAAGGTGGGCGACAAGGTGCCCGACCTCAAGTTTGTGGATCAGCAGGGGCGCCAGCGCCATTTGAGCGAGCTGCGCGGCCAGCCCGTGCTGGTGACGTTTATCTACACCCGCTGCCCGTTGCCGGATTTCTGCATCCGCATGAGCAGCAACTTCGCCACGGTGGCCAGCCTGATGAAGGCGAGCAACCCGGCGGCCTATGCAAGATTACAGATGCTCTCCATCACGCTCGATCCCGACTTCGACACGCCGGAGGTGCTGTCGAGCTATGCGAAGCGGTACGCCGGAACGGTTGATCCCGAGTTGAAGCACTGGAGCTTTGTGGCTCCCAGTTCGGCGGACCTGCACGACTTTGCCGGCTTTTTCGGCATGACCTACGCGGCGCAGAATGGCCAGATCATCCACAACCTGCGCACGGCCATCATCGCTCCCGACGGAAAGCTGGCCGAGTTCTATACGGGCAACCAGTGGAAGCCGGAAGAAGCGGCCGCCCGCCTGGCACAGTTGCAAAAGTAAACAGTCTGTCTCCATTCACTTTTATCAATGCATATGCAGCGCCGGATTTTTCGTGCTCGCGGCATTGAATTGTGAATTTCAGGCACCGATTTGTGAATCCTGTGTGACACGCGCGCATTCTAACGCCACATGAACATTGCCATGCAGAGACTGGCGAGGCCGGTTGTGCGCGCGGGACATGGCAATCGCCTGCGCATTGCCGCACGCCTGCTGCTGCCGGTCGCTCTGCTGGAGGTCGCACTGTGGGCGCCCCTGCGGGTGGGCATTCTGTTTGGCGTGGCGGCCCTGTGGTACATGGCGTACCAGCTTTGGCAGGCCGCGGGAACCGCGCGGGAGATGGGCCTGGGGGTGGGCGGCCTGCTGCAGCACTCCTGGATGGTGGGCGTCACCTTGCTGGGTTCGGCGCTCATACTGGCCGTGGCGTATTTTACCGGCACGCTGCATCGCCTGTGGGGATTGCAGAATCCGCTGTGGGCGGTGGTGGGTTATGTGGTTTGGGCGCTGGTGCAGGAGTTCATGCTGCAATGTTTCTGTATGCGCATGCTGCGCGCGATGGTCAGCCGCGTCTCGGCCCTGCTGCTGAGTGGAGTCATCTTTGCGGTGGCGCACCTGCCAAATCCCAGCCTCACCCTGGTCACCTTCTTTGCCGGAGTCGGCTTCACCGCGCTCTACGCCCGCAAGAGGAACCTCTACGTCGTCGCGCTCATCCACGCCGTGCTGGGCCTGACCCTGGCGGTCAGCGCACCCGATGCCTGGTTCCACAACATGAGCGTGGGCCGCGACTTTGATTTTGCCAAGACTCCGCCGGCCGCCGTGGCAGCCACCATACCCCGGGTAAGGTAGCTTCGCGCCACCAGTCCTCTACTCTTCAGCCATCAGATCGCCCAACGAAGGCTTGTGTTTGCCCTTGCGCTGCGCCGCCTTGCTTTTGGCGTCGGGGATGGTCTGGCTGCCTTTTGGCTGTCCAATGTTGACCCGGGCCATATCCTTTACGGCCTTGACCTTACTGAATACCTTCTTTTTCTGTGACATAGAGTCCTTCACGTTTTCATAATTACTATTGTTTAATAATTATTGCTAAACAATAGAACTTCGTCTATATTCTTCCCATGGGCGAGGCACTCGAACAATCCTTTCAGCAGCTCTGCCGGGAGCACAACCTGGCGGTGACGCATCAGCGGCTTGTGATTTATCGCGAGCTGATGAAGATGCACGATCACCCCAATCCCGAGCAGGTTTACGAAAGGGTGCGTCCCGAGCTTCCCTCCATCTCGCTGGCCACGGTGTACAAGACTTTGCATGCCTTTGTGGCCGCGGGCATCATCTGCCAGGTCAGCCCGCACCACGGTTCCATGCGGCTTGAGCCCCAGGGTGAACGCCACTCTCACTTCATCTGTCTTCGCTGCCATGACATCACGGATATCGCCGCCGGCGAGCCGGATGTTGAGGCGCTGAAGGCCGGTGTCCCCGAAGGCTACCAGGTGGAGCAGGTTTCCACCGAGCTGAGGGGCATCTGCGGGCGTTGCGCGACGGAGAAGGTCTCCGCCGGACACGCCTGATATCAACGCATTTTCAACTAACCAATCACACATTGTCACCATATCAAGGAGATACGAATCATGCTGGGTGTAGGAGCCAAGTTCCCCGAATTTTCCCTCGACGCCGTCACAAGCCTGGACAAGGGCAAGGAATTCACCACCATCACTAACAAGAGCTATGAAGGCAAGTGGAAGGTCGTCTTCTTCTGGCCGCTGGACTTTACCTTTGTCTGCCCGACCGAGATCGCCGGTTTCGGCAAGCATGACAAGGAGTTCAAGGATCGCGACGCGCAACTGCTGGGCGTCAGCGTGGACAGCAAGTTCACCCACCTGGCGTGGCGCACTCACCATGCCGACCTGAAGGCTCTGCCCTTCCCGATGCTGGCCGACTTCAAGCGCGAGCTGAGCACCGGGCTCGGCATCCTCGATCCCAACGTAGGCGCAGCACAGCGCGCCTGCTTCATCGTGGACCCGGAAGGCATCATCCGCTTCGTCTACGTCACCGACCTGAGCGTGGGCCGCGAGCCGAAGGAAGTGCTTCGCGTACTGGATGCCCTGCAGACCGACGAGCTCTGCCCCTGCGGCTGGCAGAAGGGTGAAGAGACGATCCACGCCTAAGTTCTTCGCTCCGCGGCGGGAGTCGGCTCAACGGCTGCTCCCGCCTTTTTGCGGTTTCCGCGTGACACATCGCAACACTGATTCAATCGAAAAGCAGAGGTCATCATCATGAGCATCGAAGCCATTCTGGAAACACTCCCCGATTACGCCAAGGACATTCGCCTGAACTGGTCCTCGCTGGCTGCGGCCACCGAGCTGACCGACGCGCAGAAGTGGGGCAGCTTTGTGGCCGCCGCCTACGGCGCGCGCTCGCCCAAGCTGCTGCAGGCCGTGGAGGCGGAAGCCGCCGCGCACACCACGCCCGAGGTCATTACCGCAGCCAAAGGGGCCGCGGCCATCATGGGCATGAACAACATCTTCTACCGCTTCCAGCACCTTTCGACCAACGAGAAGTATTCGACCATGCCGGCGCGGCTGCGCATGAACATCATGCGGCAGCACGGCGCCGACCCGGTGGACTTCGAGCTGTGGTCGCTGGTGGTATCGGCCATCAACGGCTGCGGCAAGTGCATTACCGCCCACGAGAAGACGCTGGTGGAAAAAGGCGTGAGCGAAGAGCAGATCCTGGCCGGAGTGCGCATCGCAGCCGTGGTCAACGCCGCCGCGGCCGCCCTGGACGTGCTGGAGTAAGAGCAGGTTTCAAGGTTTCAAATTCAAAAACAAGCGGCGGAGCCAGATGGCTTCGCCGTTTGTGCGTTCGCACTCTGAATGACTTCGAGCTGCTTCGCTGGCGGCGAGTTTATGTTGCGATCACGACGCCCGGCGATGGCACATGGGTCAGCGCATCTTCCGTCGCTTCTTCTTCCGGCACGACACGCTCCATGCAACTGGAGAGCACCATGAGGGCGACGCCCATGGGTTGCAGGATGTGGCAGAAGATGTCGGCTCCGGCGGTGAGCGGCAGGCCGTTGGTGATCTGATCCAGTTGCAGGCCGAGCATCAAGAATCCGAAGAAGCGCAGGTACTCCACGCGCGAGAGCGGGCGGCGCTGTGCCACCTGTATAAGATGGGCCAGCACCAGAAGGGCCAGCACTCCCACGTAGGGAAAGACCAGCGCCGGCCAGGCAAACATCCATGGAGCGTAGCGGGCAACCAGCGCCAGGTTGAGCTGGCGTCCGCCATCCCGCCAGAGCGCCCACAGATAGGTGGCCAGCCAGAAGGCCAGTCCGATGCCCTTGTACACCACGGGGCGGATTCCGCCGAGCGCGTACACGATGGCCACCGGAGAGATGGAGCCGTAGGCGTAGCGGTCACCACGCGAAGCCAGGGCATGCCAGGCCGCCGGCCATAGCCGCACAAACGGAAGCATCAGCAGTAGCAGCGTGACCAGGGTGAGTGCCGACGCGCGCCACTGGCGGCGCCGCAACATCACCGGAAGCAGGATCACCGAATAGAGCTTGAGACCGATGCTTGCCGCCACCAGAAGCGCTCGCGGAAAAGGCCTGCGCAGGGTGAAGGCCGCGACCAGCAGCACCAGCATCAGGCCGTCCATGTTGCCACCGCGCAGGCACCACTGGGCCGGCACAAACAACACGGCCACCAGCAGAAACCCTGCGCGCTCGCGCTGCGTCCAACCGCGGGCGGCCAGCCACCACAGCGCGCATGCCAGCACAACTGCATTGACGGCAAGAAAGACGGCCGTGGCGCGCGGCAACGGCAACGAGGCCAGCAGGCTGGGCAGCAGCAGAGAGAGTGGCGGGGTGACGAAGCCGAAGACCTGGTAGGGATCGCCGCCCGCAAGCCAGGCCCGCGCCGCAGCCCAGAAGAACTCGAAGTCGAGACCGTGGAAGAAGCTTCCATGGAACATCGGCACCGCGCCGTGAAGATAGCGGTGCGCCATCCACAAGGCCGGCATCTGCGCGCCGAACAGGAGAATGACGATGCGGAGGAGTTCCGACACTCGCCGCCGACGATGCTGGAGACCGGTTTGCATGGTTCCTCCATTATGCAGAATCGGCAGGGTTGGCGGGGGCCGACGACAAAGAAACAGCGGAGCCATGGGACTCCGCTGTTTGGGGATTGATGCTAACCTGGCAGCATCCTCATGGCGTCCTTTTACTCATCCTCGGTGCGGGAATTTCTTCGCCAAAGTGACGGTGAGACCATTGCCACCCTGGAAATTGGATACGCGCAAAGGGGTTTTACCCGCCACTTCACCGATCAAACCCTCACCTGGGAGCGCGACCTTCGACACTTGCGCAGCGTACTTGAGGAGTGCGTCCGAACCTCGCCTTCGGCAGCCGACTGGGGACTTCTGATGGAGTTCTCCATCCCGCTGAAGGAAGCTCGCATTGATGTGGTGTTGCTGGTTCGCAGCTGGATTATTTTGTTAGAGGCAAAGAGTGGCGAAGTTGACTCAGCCGCGAAGAAGCAAGCTGAGCAGTACGGCCTGCTGCTCCACTACTTCCATAAGGCTTCGGATCAGAGACATATTCTGCCTGTCGCGGTCTCCACCCAGGCTGCCGAGGAAAGCCCAACGGAATGGCGCCAACAGGGGATGTTTCCGCAGTTGGCATCTTACTGGGTCAAGCCGGTACTGGCTTGCAAGTGGGAGGTGCTCGCGCGACTGTTGCTCTCTTGCGAAGATGCTTCCGAGCCTCAGGTTTCCTGCCAGGAGTGGAACAATAGTCCCTACTTCCCAGTTCCCAGCATCATTGAAGCCGCATTGGAGTTGCGCAGCGGACTCTCCATTGCGGAGATTGCGCACTCAGAGGCCGCCGAGCACGAGATTCAGCACGTGCGCGATACCATCCAGAACTGCCTGCGTGCCGCGCGCGATGAGGGTCAACACGCCATCTGCTTTCTAACCGGTGTGCCGGGCTCGGGCAAGACGCTGGTCGGCCTCAGCCTCGCACATCTCTCTGAGAATAAAACCGACGCCGTACATTTTATGAGCGGCAACGGTCCGCTTGTGAAGGTCATGCAGCACCTGCTGACCCGCGAGGGGATGCGAAAGGGAGCTCGCAAGGAAGATGCCGAGCGCGAAGCCAAGACGCTGTTGGGCAATATTCACGTCTTCGCTCGTTATCACGAAGAGGACAACCGCGGCGCGCCGTCAAACCATGCCATCGTCTTTGACGAAGCGCAGCGCGCATGGAACAGCGCACAGAACAACAAAAAGTTTCAGAGAGACTATTCGGAGCCTGCAATGCTGCTCCGCATCATGGAGCGCCATCCGGATTGGGCCTTTGTTGTTGCGCTGGTCGGCGGTGGACAGGAGATCAACGACGGCGAGGCCGGGTTAGAAGAGTGGGGCCGTGCCCTGGCAGAACGCGCAACGCCCTGGAAGGTGTACGCCTCTCCGGAGGTGATGACCGGTGGTCCTTCAACGGCCGGTCATCGGCTCTTTGAAGACGGCGCCGGGCTGGCTACTCTCGAGTTATCTGACGCGCTTCACTTGCGCACCTCAAACCGTAGTCTGCGTGGAGAGCGAATCGCGCGGTGGGTTGACCTCGTTCTGCAGGGAGAGGCCACGGCAGCGGCCGAACTCAACGTCGCAGAATCCTTTCCAATTTTTCTATCGCGGAACCTCGAACAAACGCGCGCCTTCCTGCGGCAGCAGACACGTGGCGAGGGGCGCTGCGGATTGATTGGCTCCTCTGGCGCCACCCGGCTGCGCGCCGAAGGCCTGGAGCCAAGCTCGACCTTCCACGCCGATTATGCGTGGCAACACTGGTACCTGGCCGACCGCGCTGACATTCGCTCCAGCTATCAGTGCGAGGTCTTTGCGACAGAATTCGAAGTGCAAGGCCTTGAACTCGACTGGATTGGCGTCTGCTGGGGCGGAGATTTCATCTGGGACGGATCAGCAGGGTGGCGTCTGCGGGCATTGCGCTATGGAAGCCGTTGCCGATGGAATGAACTGCGCAACAGCGAGAAGCGCCGTTTCAAGAGCAATGCCTACCGGGTGCTGCTCACCAGGGCGCGGCAGGGGATGGTGTTGTTTATCCCGCGAGGCTCTGCTGAGGATTCGACTTGCGCACTAGAGGAATTTGAGCAGACAGCCAACTTCCTGCTCCGTTGCGGCGTGACCCTACTTCCCTCCGAATAACAAAGAAACAGCGGAGCCGCGGGACTCCGCTGTTTCCCTCTTTGTCTTCACGCAGTACGCCGCGCCGCGAGCCTTACTCTCCGCAGCCGTCCGGGCCGGCGACGGCGCCCACCAGGATTTCCTTATCCAGGTATTCGCGTCCCGCGGCCAGGGCTTTTTCGTTCATCTCGGC
The DNA here is from genome assembly GCA_963719655.1 of uncultured Acidobacteriota bacterium. Lineage (GTDB taxonomy): Bacteria > Acidobacteriota > Terriglobia > Terriglobales > Acidobacteriaceae > TOLSYN. The sequence continues at coordinate 16,442 of CAVRDQ010000149.1, forward strand.
CAGCTTTTCGTTCTTCACCATTCCGGCCAGCACGTGGCTGGCGGTGGTAAAGGGCAGGCAGTCGGTGGCCTCCAGAAGGCCGCCCAGCATGACGACGTTGCCCACCTTGGCCGAGCCGATCTGGTCGGCGATCTCCGCGGCCGGCACGCAGGCCACGCTGGCGCCTTCGTAGTGCAGGTCCTCCGGCAGCTCGCGTCCGTTGTACAGAATGACGCCTCCGGTCTTCACCATGTGTCCGAACTTGCGCAGTGACGGCTCGTTCATCGCCACCAGCACCTCCGGATTGGTGATGACCGGCGCGCCGATGCGTTCATGCGAGAGTGTGACGTTGCAGTTTGCGCTGCCCGAGCGCATCTCCGGACCGTAGCTGGGCAGCCAGCTTACTTCCATGTGCTCGCGCATGCCCATCTCGGCGATAAGCTGGCCGAGCAGCAGCACGCCCTGGCCGCCAAAGCCGGCGATTTTGATCGTCTTGGCGCGGGTGTGCTGGCGGCGGCTGTGCTTCTCCTCCTCGGTCAGCTTGATGCCGGTGATGCCGAGCAGTTCTGCGATTGGCTTTTGCGGCACGTTCACCGGCGTGAACTGAGCAGTACGTACTGGTTAAAGTATGCAGCATAAAGATTACGCATTGTCTTACAAACAAGCCTATGACAGAGACTGCCACGCGCGATTTGTTTCCCGGCGCACTCGAAATGATGATCCTCGAGTCGCTTCGCCGCCAGCCTGCCCACGGCTATGCGCTGGTGCAGCACATCCAGCAGCGATCCAACAACCTGCTGCAGGTGGAAGAGGGTTCGCTCTATCCGGCGCTGCAGAGGCTGCTCAAGGCAAAGCTGGTGAAGGCCGAGTGGGGCGTTTCGTCCACCAATCGCCGGGTGAGAACCTACCAGATCACAGCTTCGGGCCTTCGCCACCTGGAGCAGCAGATTTCCAGCTTCGAGCGCATGTTTGAAGGCATTGCGCTGGTCCTGAATCCGGGCAAAGTCGCCACAACGCCAGTCAGGAGGAGGTCTCCCATGAACTGGATCCCGAACATCTTCCGCCGCCGCAAGCTCTACGACGATCTCAGCGAAGAGATGCGCCTGCACATTGAAGAGCGCGTGGAGCAGTTGATGGGCGAAGGCATGAGCGCGGAGGAAGCGCGAACGGCAGGCGCGCGCGCGCTTTCGGGAACCGCACAGTGATGGAAGAGCGCAGCCGCGAAGTGTGGCAGTGGCCGACGCTGGAATCGATCTGGGCCGATGTGCGATTCGCGCTGCGCCAACTGCGCAAGTCTCCCGGCTTCACCATCACTGCCGTTTTGACACTGACGCTGGCCATCGGCGCCAACGCCGTGGTCTTCGGCGTATTGAACGCGCTCATCCTGCGTCCGCTGAATGTGCCTCAGGCAGAGAGCCTTTTCCTCATCCAACATGGGAGCGAGCGTCGC
>CAVRDQ010000150.1:0-10432 GCA_963719655.1 uncultured Acidobacteriota bacterium
ACGGATTCCAATGGAAACCCGCTGCCCGCCGACCTCCAGCAGCCCTATGCGACCTCGACGGCGAGCTTTGATGGCAGCTACACGCAGAAGAACGCCAACAAGCACTACCAGTTCGACGAGGACGTTGCGTGGTTCAAGAGCGGCATGGCCGGTACGCACAACTTCAAGTTCGGCTACCAGTTCAACCGCCTCTCCAATGACATCAACCAGCACTACAGCGTTCCCTATGCCGAGATCGTCCCGGGCCAGTATGCCTATAGCCCGCTGACCGGTACCGGCGCCGCGGCCTGCACGACCCTGACCGCTGCCTACGGTGGCTGCTACGGCCAGTACGGCTTTGTGGAATACGTTGACTTTGGCACCGTGGGCAAGGCTACGGATAACAACCATGCACTGTTCGCCCAGGATGCCTGGACGCTGGGCAAGGGTGTGACCCTCAACCTCGGTCTGCGTATTGAGAAGGAAACCCTGCCGACTCCGCAGGGCTCTTCGGCTCTGGCCGGTCACGACATCAACTTCAGCTGGAGCGACAAGATCGAACCGCGTATCGGCGGCGCCTGGGACATCAAGCAGAACGGCAAGTACAAGCTGTTCGGCAGCTACGGCGTCACGAACGACATCATGAAGCTGCTGGTTGCCCAGACCTCCTGGGGCTCGCAGCGTTATGAGACCTGCGCGTACGGCATCTCCGCACCCTTCACCATTGCCAGCATGGATCCGACCTTCGTCAACGGCGCAGCCTGCCCGGAATCTTCTCCGACGACGGGTGTGAACTGGGGATCGGGTACGACTCCGGCCGGCATGTCACTGATTGAAAACGTCAACTGGCGCCCCTGGGAGCCGGTCATCAACGGCGTCAAGCCCTATCGCCAGCACGAGAGCGTTGCGGGCCTGGACACCACGATCAGCAAGGACCTGGCATTTGAGGTTCGTTGGGATCGTCACCGTCTGGATCACGTGATCGAAGACATGTCGCTGGCTGACACTACCTGGGGCGAGTTGTATGCCATCGGCAACCCCGGCGAAGGCGTGGACAAGACCATTGACAGCTATGCCAACTACCTTGCCTCACTGGGCCAGGTGTTCGGCACTCCGACCATGCAGTTCAACTCCGCGGCCTTCGGCACCTGCCCGAGCTGCCCGAACAACCCGAAGGCCGTCCGCAGCTATGACGGCATCGAGTTCCGCCTGACCAAGAGCCTGAGCCACCACTGGACGGGCATGGCCAGCTACACCTGGAGCTCGCTGCGCGGCAACTACACCGGCCTGACCACCACCGACCAGAGCGACGGCGGCACGCCGGGACGCGCTTCGGCCAACACCACCCGCTCGTTTGACGAGCCCTTCTACTACTTCACGGACACCGGCAAGAGCGCCAATGGCCCCCTGCCGACCGACCGTCCGAATACGTTCAAGGGCTACGTTTACTACTCGCAGAAGTGGAACAAGCGTCAGACCACGACTCTTGGCCTCTTCCAGGTAGCCTACGAGGGTTCCCCGGTTACCACCTACGCCGACATAGGCGAAGGCAACAGCCAGGGTACCGGACCGATCGAAGCTGCATACCTCTTCGGCCGCGGCAAGTGGGTGGATGCTACTACGGACGGCAGTGGCAACATCACCATCGGCAATCCGTACAACAAGCGCACTCCGTGGTTCACGCAGTCGGATTTCAACTTCAAGCACGAAGTGAGGATTGATCCCAACAGCGGAGCCAAGACGGTGGCATTCGAAGCGACCATTGCCAACCTGTTCAACCAGAAGGCCATTACGCAGTACGAGGCCAGCTTGAACTCCTGGCCGTCCATCACCGCCCTGTTCCCGGGTGGAGTTGGACTTGCCGGAAGCGGCGCGGCTGCCTACCAGGCGTATGAAACGGGCTACAACGCTCAGCAGACCATCACCAACAGTGGTGTGATTCTGAGCAGCCAGTACGGTAAGGCCTCCGGTTGGCAGGCTCCCCGTACCATCCGTCTGACCCTGCGTTACACTTTCTAGTCCGCAAGGACCTGAAACCTTCCCGGGGGGCCCATCGTGGCTCCCCGGTTTTCTTTTGGCCGCGGCGGGCATTTCCGGCCCCTCGCAGCCCAATCTGCAAAAGAATGGCAACCGGAAAACCGCATCCAAGTTGAAATTACGCGGCCTTCGCCGTATCGTATTGGCTGACCGGGTGACGCGATGTTCCCATACCCGGCGGCTTGCACGCGTCCGTGGGACAGCAGGGACGGCACTGCAAGATTGGCTTTATGGCTGTTTTCTTGGAAGGAGAAAGTGACCGATGGAAGGCAAACCGGCACAGAACATACAGGATTCGTTCCTCAACACGGCGCGCAAAGACAAGTCCGTGATCACCATTTACCTGCTGAGCGGCGTTAAGCTGAGTGGCCGCATCCGCTCCTTTGACAAGTACTCCGTTGTGCTGGAGACGAACAACCAGGAGCAGTTGATCTTCAAGCACGCCATCTCGACGGTCGTCATGTCGCGGGCACCGCATCTGGATCGTCCCACGCATGGGGCGACTGGCGTAGCGTCTACGTCGGCGGTTTCGCTTCCGCCCTCCGGCACGCAGGGGTGAGCCATCGCTGAGCGCCGCACCCCCACCCGGCTTGAGCAGGCCGTCGCTGCCGCCGCGCGCCGTGGCGAGGACCGGCGGGAACGCGCCTTTCTGGTGGGCGTGGACTTCCGCGCGCGCCGCTTCCAGCCGGGCGAAGACGCCGAATCCAAAGGCGATGCCCGCCGCGTAAAACCCCTTCCACCGCAGGCCCGCCAGGCGCGGGATGCCTCGCAGCCCGTGCGCCTGCAAGCCGAAGAACACACCGTGCCATTTGACTCCGCCGAGAGCCTGGCCGAGTTGCGCGAACTGGCCGAGAGCGCCGGCGCGCTGATCGCCGGAGAGATGCTGCAACATCGCGACCGTCCCGATGCGGCGACGCTGATTGGCAGCGGCAAGGTGGAAGAAGTGGCGGCGGCCATCAAGATGTCCGAGGCTACGCTGGCCATCTTCGACTACAACCTCAGCCCCTCGCAGCAGCGCAACCTGGAGCGCGACCTGGAATGCCGTGTGCTGGACCGCACCCAGCTCATTCTGGACATTTTTGCCGCACACGCCCGCACCCGCGAGGGTCAGCTCCAGGTGGAGTTGGCGCAGTTGGAGTACATGCTGCCCCGTCTGGCGGGCCGCGGCGTCCAGATGAGTCAGCTCGGCGGCGGCATTGGCACACGCGGACCGGGCGAGACGCAACTGGAGACCGATCGCCGCAAGATTCATCGCCGCATCAAGCATGTCAAAGAGTCCATCGAGGATGTGCGGCGCGTCCGCCATCAGCAGCGCCAGCGGCGGGAGAGTGTTCCGGTGCCGGTGGTGGCCCTGGTGGGCTACACCAACGCCGGCAAAAGCACGCTCTTCAACGCGCTCACGCGGGCCGGCGTGCTGGAAAGTTCGCGCATGTTCGCCACCCTGGACCCGACTCTGCGCGGCGTCACCCTGCCTTCGCGGCGGGAGGTGGTGCTGAGCGATACGGTGGGCTTCATCCGCAACCTGCCCACCACGCTGGTCTCGGCCTTCCGCGCCACGCTGGAAGAGGTGGAGAGAGCGAGCCTTCTGCTGCACATCACAGACGCCAGCAGTCCCACGGCGGCCGAGCAGATGGAGCAGGTGGAGCATGTGCTGCGCGAACTCGACTGCCAGGACAAGCCGCAGATTCACGTGCTGAACAAGATTGACCTGCTCGATGCCACGGAGCAGAAGGCTCTGCGCGATACCCGGGATAAGGTTTACATCAGCGCCGCGAAGGGTATGGGGTTGGATCGGCTGCTGGCCGCCATGGACGTGCGACTGACCGGCGACCCGGTGGAGCGGGCCTGGCTGAGGGTTCCGCAGAGCGAAGGGCGCGCCCTGGCCAGTCTGGAAGCGCACGCGGTCATCCTGCAAAGGGAGTACAGCGGCGACGGCGTCGCGGTGGAGCTGGAAGTGAACGCTCCGGAGAGCCTGTTGCGGCGGCTGGCGGAGTTCCGCGTGGCCGCGCCGGCGAAGAAGGCCTCCCCCAGGAAAAAGCCGCGCGCACCGGGCGTGGCGCGGCGCCCGGCGAAGAAGAAGTCCTGAGGCGCGGGCAGTCGCGCTCTGTGGCTCAAAATGACAGGCACATTGCAGTCATTCTGAGGCAAAAACAGGGCAAACGGGTTCGCGTGAAAGAAACTTCTTGCTTTCCATTTCATAAGAAAATTAAATAGGCCTATGGCGTGAGGAGTGGCACGAAAATTCCTCATCCAAAGGCCTATTCGATCCGGTATGGATCGAGGCGATGGGGATATGTTAGCTCCATCGGGGCGGCTGTCAAGCAAACGTCGCCGCAGGTCGCAGATTTCCGCTGGCTTCTGGTTCGATTCGGGCCGCAGGCCGACCTTTGTAAGTGTTTCATTGACAACGATTCCAGGGGAATGTTAGCTTCAATAGTTCCCAAAGAATCCCAGCGCATACTCCGGTGTTCGCACCCACGATATTGAGATGGAAGAGACCCTCAGGCAACTAGGTCAATTACTGCTTGGCGCCATCCCCACGATGGTGCTGCTTCTGACGCTGTATGGTCTGTACACTTTCCTGCTGCATAAGCCCCTGGAAGCAGTGCTGGCCGAGCGCCGCACCCGCACCCAGGGAGCGGTGGAGAAGGCCAAGGCTGACATCGCCCTGGCCTCGCAGCGGGCAACCGAGTACGAGGATCGTCTGCGCGAAGCGCGTCTGGCCGTGTTGAAAGCCGTGGACAATCGCCGCAAGCAGGCTCTGGAGGCGCGCACGAACGCCGTGGCCGCCGCCCGCGAAAAGGCCGCGCAGCAGGTTGCGGCCGCCAAGGCGCAGTTGGAAGTTGACACCGCCACAGCCCGCGCCACCCTGGCCGGCAGCAGCGAGTCCATCGCCAACCAGATCATTCAATCCGTACTGAAGTCCGCCGGCTCTGCTCCGGCCACCGTGGGCGGGCGATAATGTCAAAGACCCTTCGTACCTGTCTTGTAGCCTCCGTAGTGCTGCTGTTGCCGCTGCTGTTGTGGGCGCAAAGCGCTCCGCAACCCGCCGCATCTTCTGCCTCCGCTCCCTCGGTTGTCGCTCCCGCACAAACTGCTCCTCAAGCCGAAGCCGCAAAGCCCGTAGAGGCTCCTGTGGCCGCCAAGGGCGCGGCCAAGGTTGCGGAAGAGGAAGAGGAGAACGCCGAGTTCAAGTACTCCGGCATTGTGATGAAGGTGGCCAAGGCCACCGGCCTCAGCAAGGAAGCCATCTACTGGATCTTCATGATCATCAACTTTGCCATCCTGGCCAGCGGCTTGGGCTGGGTGGTGAAGAAGGTGATGCCGCAGGGCTTTGCCCCGCGCACGGCGCAGATTCAAAAGGGTATTGAGGAGGCGCGCAAGGCCAGCGCCGAAGCCAGCACCCGCCTCAGCGAGATCGAAGAACGGCTGAGCCATCTTGGCGAGGAGATTGCCGCCCTGAAGGCCACCTCCGAAGCCGACTTCGGCGCGGAAGAGCAGCGCATCAAGGCCGCCGCTGAAGAGGACGCGCACAACATCGTGGTGGCCGCCGAACAGGAGATTGCAGCCGCGGCCCGCGTGGCGCAGCGCGACCTGAAGAGCTTTGCCGCCGGACTGGCCGTGGACCTGGCCGAGCAGAAGATCAAGGTGGATGACGCCACCGACAAGGCGCTGGTAACAGGCTTCGCCGCCCAGCTCGGAAAGGATGGCAAGTAATGGCCTCCGTTGTCAGCAGCCGTTATGCCCGCGCCCTGGCCGATGTGATTACCGACTCGAAGCTGGATGCCGGCCGCGCCCTGGAACAGTTGAACGCCATGGCCGCCGCCTTTGAGTCCAGCAGGGAATTGCGCGAGGTGTGGGAGAGCCCGGCGATTGCCGTGGAGCAGAAGCGCAAGGTGCTGGACGCACTGGGCGCGCGCGTCGGCGTCACCGACCGCCCCATTCGCAACTTTGTGGCCGTGCTGATTGACCAGGACCGCATTGGATTGATTGCCGTAATTGCCCGCGAGCTGGAAGAAGAGTTAAACCGCCGCGCCGGACGCGTGGAGGCCAGCATTGTGAGCGCCCGCGAGTTGGGCGAGGAGCAGCGCGTGGCCTTGACGGCCGAGATTGCACGGCTGACCGGCAAGCAGGTTGCCGCCGGCTATACCACCGATCCCGGCCTGCTGGGCGGCGTGGTGGTGAAGGTGGGCAGCACGATTTACGACGGCAGCGTGCGCGGGCAGTTGGAGCGCATCCGCCGCCAGTTGACGGAAGACTAAACGGATTTTGCAGCGGATTTTGTAACAACGCGGTGCGGTTCTTATCAGGATGGCGCGGCGGATGGTTTCGATTTTGATTTTGATTTTCTCCCGCGCGGGCAGTAACGCCCGCCGGCAAGGCTGAGAGCTGACAATGGCCCAGATTAAAGCAGACGAGATCACACAACTCCTCCGGGAGCAGATTGAAAACTACGAAAACAAGATCACGGTGGATGAAGTTGGAACCGTGATCAGCGTCGGCGACGGCATCGCCCGCATCCACGGCCTGGACAAGGTCATGGCCGGCGAACTGCTCAGCTTCCCGCACGGCATCGCCGGACTGGCGATGAACCTGGAAGAAGACCAGGTGGGATCGGTGCTGCTCGGCGAAGCCACCGAGATCAAGGAAGGCGACCAGGTCAAGCGCACCGGACGAATCATGAGCGTGCCGGTGGGCGATGCCCTGATCGGCCGCGTGGTGAACGCCTTGGGCGAGCCCATTGACGACAAGGGCCCCATCGTCACCAGCGAATTCAATCCCGTGGAGCGCATCGCTCCGGGCGTCATCGCCCGCCAGCCGGTACGCGAGCCCATGGCCACGGGCATCAAGGCCATTGACGCCATGATTCCCATCGGCCGCGGCCAGCGCGAACTGATCATCGGCGACCGCCAGACCGGCAAAACCGCCATCTGCCTGGACACGATCATCAACCAGAAGGGCGGCGATCTGCTCTGCGTCTACGTGGCCATCGGGCAGAAGCGCTCGACCGTGGCGCAGGTGGTGAAGACCCTGGAAGAAGCCGGCGCCATGGCCTACACCGTGGTGGTCGTGGCCTCGGCCAGCGACCCGGCGCCCTTGCAGTACATCGCGCCGTATTCGGGCACGGCCATTGCGGAATACTTCCGCGACACCAAGCGCCACGCGCTGGTCATCTACGACGATCTTTCGAAGCATGCCGCGGCCTACCGCGAAATCTCGCTGCTGCTGCGCCGTCCGCCAGGCCGCGAAGCCTACCCGGGCGATGTCTTCTATCTTCACAGCCGTCTTTTGGAGCGCTCCAGCAAGTTGAGCGACGCCAACGGTGGCGGTTCCATCACCTCTCTGCCGATCATTGAGACGCAGGCGGGCGACGTTTCGGCCTACATTCCGACCAACGTCATCTCGATCACCGACGGCCAGATCTTCCTTGAGGCCGATCTGTTCAACTCCGGCGTACGTCCGGCGGTGAACGTCGGCATCTCGGTCTCGCGCGTGGGCTTCTCGGCCGCCGTGAAAGCCATGAAGCAGGTGGGCAGCAGCCTGAAGCTGGAGCTGGCGCAGTACCGCGAACTGGCGGCCTTTGCGCAGTTCGGCAGCGATCTGGACAAGGCGACGCAGCAGCAGTTGAATCGCGGCGCGCGCCTGGTGGAGCTGCTGAAGCAGGGCCAGTATGAGCCGCTGCCGTTCACGCACCAGGTCATGGGCATCTTCGCCGGCACCAACGGCTTCCTGGACGACCTGGCGGTGGAGGATGTGCGGCCCTTCGAGAAGGCTCTGTATGCCTACGTGGAAAGCGCGAACCCGGGGCTGATTCAGGCTCTGAAGGACAAGAAGGCGCTGACCGACGACATCAAGGCCGACCTGGTCAAGACCATCAAGGAGGCCAAGGAGCGCTTCCTGGCCGAGCGCGGAGCGGCCGCCAACTAAGGCCGCCCGGAGACTGAGAGAGCATGGCAAACGTTCTGGACATCCGGCGGCGCATCCGCAGCGTGAAGAGCACGCGGCAGATCACCAAGGCCATGAAGATGGTCTCGGCGGCGAAGTTGCGCCGCGCGCAGGAGCGCGCCCTGGCGGCACGACCCTACGCGAAGATGCTGACCAGCGTGCTGAAGTCGCTCTACGAGCGCGCCGACGTCATTGACCCCGAAACCGGCATGGTCAAGCATCCGCTGCTGGCGACGCGGCCGGAGCGCAACATCGTGGTCGTGGTGGTTGGTTCAGCAAGTGAAGGGCAAGGTAGAGGGCGCATGGGGCAAGGCAAAAGAGGCGGTCCAGGATGCCGTTGAGAACACCGAAGTGCATCTTGACGCTCACGTAAAACTGGGCTTGAATAATTCACCGGCGAATGTTGATAGCAAGAAGTGTAAGTAGGAATCTTGACACGACGCAGTTCCGGCAAGCCTGAAGAGAAACTGATAACTGCGCCGTCGACCTCTGAATGGTTTCGAAGGCTGTTGAGATCGATCGGTCCCGGAGTCATCACCGGGGCCGCGGATGATGATCCCTCCGGCATCGCCACGTATTCCGTTGCTGGCGCGCAGTTTGGGACCAAGCTGCTGTGGACCGCGCTCATTACCTGGCCTCTGATGGCCGCTGTGCAGATGATGTGCGCCCGCATCGGCAAGGTGACCGGGCAAGGCCTGGCGGGAAACTTCAAACAGCGATTTCCAAAAGGTCTGATTATGGCCTTTGTAATCGCTCTTCTAGTTGCCAACACAATCAACATAGGCGCAGACCTGGCCGGCATGGCGGATGCATCTGCCATGCTCACGGGGATCAACTCCCACTGGTTTGTCATTGTGTTTGCGCTCCTGATTTCATGGGCAACGGTCGGGCTTCAATATAACCAGATTGCCAGCGTCCTCAAGTGGCTGGTCCTTGTACTCTTCGCCTATCCCATTACCGCATTTGTTGTGGGAGCAGATTGGGGCGTTGTGCTGCGCTCCACGCTCGTTCTATCGATGCCGCACAGCAGAGCGGAATGGTCGATGCTGGTTGCGATTCTCGAAGGTTCGCGGCGGAGGCCATAGCAAGAAGGTAATCGCCCGGTAGTGTGGTGTCTTGATCGAGCGTAATGAGCCAACGCGATCCCCGACGGACGGCCAACTCGAGCGCTTGATTGTAGGCAAACGCCAGGCCAAGGTTGCGCGGGTCGTGAATGTACACAACGTCTTCGGGAAGATCTACGCTGGATGGCCGCGATGGACTGTTGTCCCAAAGAACAATCGACACGTTGGCTTGGCGCACGCCCGCAATCGCGCGAGCTGCGATCAGGCTGCGATAGGCGGGCGATTCTTCGGCCGTCATGCCATATAAAACGACGACCGCGAAAGCTCGCAATGTGCCTTGGGCGTTGCCGGGGATCGGATTAAGCGGTTTCTTCGGCATTCGGGATTCCGGGTTCCAGCCATTGAAAGCAACGTCTTTGAACGAGAACCTGGAGAAATACTTGAAGAACGATTGACAGTAGGAAGAACATGTTGGCGAAAAAAAGCAACGACATCGATGTGAGAAAAATCGCGAGAATAAGGATGTTCCTCGGATATGCGCGCATGGCCAGCCAGCCGCAACCGATCCCGATAAGAAGATTCGCAAAGTAAATACCGAGATACGAGAAGTCCAGCACCCAGGCCTACCCTCCTGTTAGTTGTCGGCTGCTTGTCGGTCTTTTTATCGATGCGATACGGCGCGCGAACAGAAACCGCGCAAACAGAAACGTGGTCGCAGCCGATTGCGAAATATTTCGGCGAGCAACAGCCTTTCCGACGTGGCGCGTCGAAACCACGTCAAGCGAGTGCTCGCTTTTGATCGCCCGGGAGAGCTGGCCTTTCTTGATGGGCTTTGGGTTATCCCGGTGGATGGCTTAACTACTAACCTGCAAATACAAAGAGAGAGCTGCATTCTCGGGGAGTTGAGTGGCTGATCGCACATTATGGGCATTGACGCGCTTGTGCTGCCCCGGCTTGATGGACGTTATACATGCTTGGCGTCTGCGAGAAAATGTATTTGAATTCCATTTTACTTCACTGCGTTACGAATCCAGAACAAGCGGTTGTGAGGATCGACTTTTTTTCCAGACTATCCGGGAAGGACATCGGACACATCAATATAGGCCATTCGGGACACTCCGAGTTCGAGCCCAAAAGAGATCTCGACGTGGTGCTGCTTCGCTAACGCGCGCTTCGGGAAATAAAAGAATTGTACGTCAAGGGAGTTCCGGCCGCCCCCGATTGTCTCCGTCGCGGCGGGTTTGTCCGCGAGCCGCGGCCTCGCCGCGCAAGCGCGCTCGTGGGGCGGCGCCGGGCTAGGGGAGCGCAGCGACGCGGCTAAGCGAAGCCCCTTTGCTTTCAACACGCGGAACTTCGTCGATACGGGCCGACGCGGGAGCCCTTGCCGGCGCCGGAGCCGCGATTCC
>CAVRDQ010000151.1:0-8055 GCA_963719655.1 uncultured Acidobacteriota bacterium
AGAGCATGATCAGCAACTCGACCGAGATCAGCATCATGCCGATGCTCATGCCGGCCTTCAGCGGAATCTCATACACCGGGAAGGGCTTGCCCTCCAGCCCGGCGAAGGCCGTGCGCGAGTTGGCAAAGGTGTTCACGCGGATGCCGAACCAGGCCACACCGTAGCTGCCCAGGATGCCCACCACGCTGAAGGCCAGGATGACGACCAGGCGGAAGAGGCCAACCTTCTCCAGGACTCCGAAGTACAGCACCATGATGGCCGCGATGAAGACCCACAGGATGGAGAGGAACTTGCCCTGCGTCAGCAGATAGGTCTTGCAGGTCTCGTAGATCAGCTCGCTGATCTCGCGCATCGCGCGGTGCACCGGCAGGTTCCGGAGCTGGGTGTAGATCACCAGGCCGAAGAGCAGGCCGAGGGTGCTGATGGCGATGCCGATCAGCAGCAGCGCGTGGCCGTTAATGGCGTTGTTGAAGAAGCTGACGCTGCCCAGGTCCGGCAGCTTGAGGGCAACTTCCCCGCCGGAGGGTTCGGCCAGGGCGAAAAGGGAAGAGAAAAGGGTGAGGGCCATCAGTGATACCGTGCGACGCAGCAGTGAGATCCTGCTCATCCGGCCCAGGGCGGTAAGGCTCTGCGAGAGCCATAGGGACATACGATTCCTCCGAGTCAAACTCGTTACGGGTTGAAAACAACTCAAAAGTTCTTCAGCCGCAGACGAAACGAAGCGGGGCCGCAAGGGCCGCACGCACACGTTTCCGGGGCAACAGCTGAACCCGAAACGCGCTTCCACATCAAGGAATGTTGAGGTTTGGCCGCGTTGGGTGTCACTGGAGGCCACAAGGGCGCTCCACACCCCTACAGGAAAAACCAAAAGCCTTCCTTTAGGGGGCGCCACTTTATATCACGGGAAAATTCGCGAATCAATGACTTACCTCACGACAAATTGCGAAAAACCTGACTTGGGCCTCCTCCGCCGGTGGGCCAAGTCCGCGGATTTACTTGCCATCCGAGCGGTCATCCCACCCTCCGCCAAAACAATCGCTTCTTTGTGGCACGGCCACAGTCATAACGGAAGCCATGGGCGCAGAAAAGGCAAAGGCCGGCACCCGAAGGTTCCGGCCTTTGTACTTTCCGGATGGCAGAGGCTACTTCAGAAACTCGGCAATCGCGTGGGCTTCATGCTCGGTCACACCGGCCACCGGACGCGAGTGCGGTGAGCGCTTCAATCCGCCCTTCAGGATGATCTCCGGAATGTCTGAGCGGCCGCGGATGACCGGGCCCATCTTGCCGTCTCCGGTCTTGCCGTGGCATTTGGCGCAGTACTGCTGGTAGGCTCGGGCCCCGTCTCCTGCCAGGCAGGTCGAGGCCAGCAGCGCCAGGGTGGTAAGAATCATGGCGATACGTTTGATAAATGTGCATTTCATGGCGGGCTCTCCTAGTGAGCCGTTAAAGCGGCTGTATTCTGCCACCGCCGGAGAGCTTTGCCAAGTTCCCGCCGGGGCACGGGGAGAGGAAAATTTCCAGGTTGGGAAGGGTAAAGAAAAAGGCCAGTGCCCGAAGGCACCGGCCTGTTCTGCTACTGAACTGAAAACTACTTCAGGTAGCTGGCAATCGCAGCAGCCTGATCGGCGCTGATGCCATTGATCGGCTTCGCGTGGATGCCCTTCAGGCCGCCCTTGGTCAGAACGTCAACCACATTGGTCTTGCCCTTGATCGCCGGAGCCGACTTGCCCGCGCCCGCCGCGCCATGGCAGCCCGCGCACTTCGCACTGTAAAGGGCGGCGCCGTCTTCGGCCATCGCCATCGAGGTCATCATCACCAACGCAACCGCAGCAAACATGAAACGCTTCATGGAAAAAGTACTCCTGTGAGTAGGAAATTAAAGTTGCCATTGCATTCTGCCCTAATCGGACGGCTTTGCCAAGTTTTTCTGCTGTGACGGAGCGCACACATCTGCTGTGCGCTGGCGCGTCCGCGCGTCTTCCGTACCAATTCCGCACCCAAGGAAAAGCCGGTACCCGAAGGCACCGGCTGGTCGCGGAATGCAACCGGAATCGCTTTACTTCAAGAAGGCGGCAATGGCCGCAATCTGGTCGGCGGAAAGGCCGGCATACGGACCAGCGTGCTTGCCCTTCAGGCCGCCCTTGGTCAGCACATCCGTCACCTTCGTGCTGCCCTTGATCTTCGGGGCCATCTTGCCGGCGCCGTCGGCGCCATGGCACATCGCGCACTTCGAGTTGTAGAGGGCCGCGCCGTCTTCCGCAAACGCAGCCGTGGACATCATCATCGCCAGTGCAGCCAGAACAATCGCAAAACGCTTCATGGATCGGTATCTCCTGAAATAGTTTATGCATCATCGGCGCGCCGGAAGCCCACAACCAGTTGCGGAAATCCGGTTGCCGCAGTGAATGCGTTCATAAGAACCCATTCGGAGACATATTCTATCGCCTGCACCGAAAAATATTTCAAAAATCGTCCGCGCAATGTGAATTTTGGCAGGATCGAAAAACAGATTTCACGGGATTCCCGCATGTTCCTGTAAGATTCTATTGCACTTGTAGCGGAGACACTCGGTTCCAGCCGTCAAACCGCGGACGGCACCTCGGTGGCGGTTCCCGTGCGATACACTTCCTGTGCCTGGCCCCAGACGGGGCTCGCAATCTCTCTCCCGAGAGGCTCGAATGTTTTACGGATGTTTTCTGGAGTCGGTCGAGCGTTGGCCGGACTCTACCGCGGTCGAGATTCAGCGCCAGGCCGGAGCCAACGCTCCGCAGTCCTCTCTCTCCACAAGTTTCAGCACCGCCGACGGACACACCATTGAGAGCTTCACCTATCGTCAGCTCCGCCAGTTTGCCGAAGGCGTGGCCGAATGGCTGGTGAATGAGAAGCTGGCGAAGGGCTCGCGCTGTGCCGTGCTGGCCTTCAACAGTCCGGCATGGGTGGCAACCTATCTTGGCATCATCGCCAGCGGCAACACGGCGGTTCCCCTGGATACGGCCTTCAACGCCTACCAGGTGGGCAAGCTGCTGGATGACTGCGGCGCGGTGATGATGTTCACCGATCAGCGCAGCCTCCCCATCGCGCAGGAGGCCGTCCAGGGGCGCAACGTCCGCCTGGTGATGATGGACGTTGCGCAGCCCGGCTTGCCTTCGGTGGAGACCATGGTGCGCTCCGCCTCGCAGGGCTTTACGCCCGTGAATGTCACCGGCGACGACGTGGTGGCCATCATCTACACCTCCGGCACCACCAGCGATCCCAAGGGCGTCATGCTCACCGACGGCAACATGACCGCCGAGCTCGACTGCGTGCGCAAGTTCATCCCCATCGGCCCCGGCGACGGATTGCTGGGCGTGCTGCCGCTCTTCCACGTGCTGGCGCAGATGGCCAATCTCTTTTTGCCCCTGGGCAACGGCGGCAAGGTCACGTTCCTGGATTCGCTGAACACACAGGAGTTGACCCTGGCCCTGCGCGAGCGCGGCGTCACCATCTTCTGCTGCGTCCCGCAGTTCTTCTATCTCATCCACGAGCGCATCTTCGGCGAGGTGGCCAAGAAAGGCCGCGCGGCGGAAAAAATCTTCGGCCTGATGTTGAAGCTCAGCCTGCTCTCGCAAAAAGTGGGACTCAACCTGGGCAAGGTCTTCTTCAAGAAGGTGCACCAACAGCTCGGCCCGGACATTCGCCACTTCGTCACCGGCGGCTCGCGCTTTGACGCCAAGGTCGGCTGGGACATTCAGGCCCTCGGCTTCTCCATGTTGCAGGCCTTCGGCATGACGGAGACCACCAGCGGCAACTTCTGCACGCCGCCCAACGACAATGTCATTGGCTCCATTGGCCGCCCCCTGCCTGGCCTGGAGGCCAAGCTGGTGGACATCAAGGTGGACGAGAACGGCAACATGGTGGGCGAGATTGTCTTCCGCGGCCCCACCGTCATGAAGGGTTACTACAACCGTCCGGAGGCCACCGCCGAAGTGCTGAAGGATGGCTGGCTGCACACCGGCGACCTGGCTTACAAGGATCGCCGCGGCAACTACTTCATCACCGGCCGCGCCAAGGATGTCATCGTCCTCAGTTCGGGCAAAAATATCTATCCCGAGGAGATTGAGAGTTACTACCTGCGCTCCTCGTGGATCAAGGAACTCTGCGTCCTGGGCCTGGAAAACCGCAAGCCCGGCGAGCCCCTCAGCGAGCGCCTGCACGGCGTCATCGTGCCCAACTTCGACGTGCTGCGCGAGCACAAGATCGTCAACATCCGCGAGGTCATCCGCTACGACGTGGAGAGCATCAGCGCCACTCTGCCGGCCACCAAGCGCATCCTCAGCTATGACATTTGGCAGGACGACCTGCCGCGCACCACCACCCGCAAGCTGCGCCGCAATGAGATCGAGAAAAAGATGCTGGCCAAGCACGCCAGCGGCAACGTCGAAGAGATCACTCCCAAGGCCCGCGTCTTCAGCGACGCCGACCGCGAATGGCTGGCGCGCGAGGATGTCGAGCGCGGCATCGCCGTGGTCAAGGAGGCCGTCGGCAAGGACTACCAGAAGGAGATTCATCCCGACGACAACCTGGAACTCGACCTTGGCCTCGACTCCATGGAGCGCGTCGAGCTACTGACCGACCTGGCGCACCGCCTGGGCGCCGAGGTGGAAGACTCCGCCGCCAGCGAGGTGTACACCGTGCGTGAACTGGTGGAGCTGGTGCTGGCCAACACCGGCAAGGCCGCGCGCCACGCACCGGGCTGGAACACTGTCTTTGACGGTGAGACCACCGATCCCGAGGTGCTGGCCATCACCCACGAGCGCCATGTCGTCAGCTTCCTCTGGTGGCTCTTCGGCAAGCTCGTGCACTTTGCTTCCAACATCTTTTTCCGCATGCGTGTGGACGGCATGGAGAATCTGCCCAAGCGTCCCTTCGTGCTCGCGCCCAACCACTCCAGCTATCTGGATGCGCCCATCCTGACGGCCGCGCTGCCATGGGATGCCTTCCACAACGTCTTCTATGTCGGCACCAGTGAAATCTTCGGCTCGGGATTCATGCGCCGCTTCGCCCACTTCCTGCACCTGATTCCCGTGGATCCCGACAGCAACCTCGTTCCGGCCATGCGCGCCGGAGCCTACGGCCTGCGGGCGGGCAAGATTCTGATGCTCTATCCCGAAGGTGAGCGCTCCATCGAGGGTGCGCCGAAGAAGTTCAAGAAGGGTGCGGCCATCCTGGCACAGCACTTGAACGTGCCCATTGTGCCGGTGGCCGAGTACGGCTTCCACAAGGCCTGGCCGCGTGGCAAGGGATTCCAGGGCTTCCACCAGTTACGCATCAAGGTCGGCAAGCCCATTTATCCGGACCCGAACGAGAAGCCGGAGCTGGCCTACGAGCGGCTGACCGAAGAGCTGCGCAGTCGCGTATTGGAGATGTGGCAGGAGCTGGAAGCGGAGACCGAGAAGCGTTAGCGCGAGCGATTTCCCTGCGTGATTTCCAGGCCGTGTGCCACCTTGGCGCGCGGATGGGTGCGGTCGTACACCTCCAACACCTGGCGCGTGGTGAGCTGCGTGTAGCGTTGCGTGGTGCTCAAACGCTCGTGGCCCAGCAGCTCCTGGATGGCCCTGAGGTCGGCGCCTTCTTCCAGCATGTGCGTGCCAAAGGCGTGCCGCAGGGTGTGCGGATGCACTTCGGCGGGCAGTCCGCGCGCTATGGCGATGGCCTTCACAATGCGTCCCACGCTGCGTGCGGTCAGCCGCGTGCCGCGCTGGTTCACCATCAGCGCCACCTCTCCCGTGTGGCGATTCCGCTCCAGCACTTCAGTGCGGCGCGGAAGATACTCTTCCATCGCTTCCTGCACGGCCTCGCCAAATGGCACCAGCCGTTCTTTCTTCCCTTTGCCGCGCACCAGCATGCGTGCCTGCTTGCGGTGGATGTCCGAAAGGTTGATGCCCGTCAGCTCGCTGTTGCGGATGCCGCAGCCATACAGCAGCTCCAGGATCAAGCGGTCGCGCTCGGCAAACGTCGCCTCTTCGGGCATGTCGGCGTCCAGCACGGAGCTCATCTCCTCCATGGTGGGCACCCTCGGCAATCGCTTGGGCAGCTTGGGGGCCGAAACCAGCAGCGCTGGATTCGCCTCCACCAACCCTTCGCGCCCCATCCACTTGAAGAACGAGCGCAGCGAGCTTAACGCCCGCGCCACCGATGTCTTCCCCAGTCCGCGCTCGTACAGATGCCCCATGTAGGCCCGCAGCAGGGCATGATCCAGGGCGGAAAGTTCCTCCGGCCCGACGAACTCGGCGAAGACGGCAAGATCGGTGCGATAGGCCTTGATGGTGTGGACGGAGGCGTTGCGCCGCCCAAGGGCCAGCACAAATCCCTCCAGCGCGTGTTCCACCGGTGTGATTACGTCGCTCATTTACCCGCACCCCGGCGGCGGCTGTGCGCCCGCGGATGATGCGCCTCGTACACCTGTTGCAGGCGGTCCAGCGCGACGTGGGTATAGACCTGCGTGGTGCTGATGTCGGCGTGGCCCAGCACGGTCTGCACCGTACGCAGATCGGCTCCGTGGCCCACCATGTGCGTGGCTGCCGAATGGCGCAACATGTGCGGAGAGGCGTGGCGGCCGGCGGCCTTGCTGGCCTGGTCCACAATGCCCCACACCCGCGCCCGCGTCAGCCGGTGTCCGCCCTTAGCCAAAAACAGATGCGGTGAGCGCCGCTGTCCCAGGATGACTCCGCGCGCCTGTTGCAGATACTCCCGCAAGGCCTGCTGCGCCGGAGCGCCCAAGGGCACAATGCGCTCCTTGTCTCCCTTGCCGCGCACCATCATGGAGCCCGACTCCAGCTTCAGGTCCTCCACGCGGCTGTCCACCAGCTCGCTTACGCGCATGGCCGCCGCATACAGACACTCCAGCATGGCGCGGTTGCGCAGGGCCAGCGCCTTTTGCAATCGGCTGGCCGTGGTGTCCGCCCGTGGAGTTCCCACCTCCAGCAGCGCCGTCGTCTCGTCTTCACTCAATGCCTTGGGCAACACCTTCCACTGGCGCGGCGTGTCGGTATCAATCGTCGGATCGTGGTCCGTGAGTTTTTCCAGCAGCAGATAGCGGTAGAAGTGGCGCAGCGCGCTGAGCTTGCGGGCGATGGTGCGCGCGTCCAGCCCGTGCGCCTGCATGTGCTGCATCAGCCCTTGCAGGTCCTTGCGCTGGGCGGAAAACACCGTCAGCCCGCTCTGGGCGAGATACTCCGTCCAGATCTTCAAATCACCCGCGTAGCTTGTGATCGTCAGCGGCGACAGCCCTTTTTCCACCCGCAGGTGGATACTGAATCCGGCAAGCGCGCGCTCTTGAGGGGTGGCAGACACGGCCTCAGTATCGCCCGCCGGAGCGGCCATGTGGAATGGCGCCTTTGGTTCCACGCGCCGCCGGTTTTGCGCCTCGGGTATAATGGCTTTGCGCGCCCGTAGCTCAGCTGGATAGAGCGAACGCCTCCGAAGCGTTAGGTCGTGAGTTCGAATCTCGCCGGGCGCACCATTTTTCCTCCTGTCACACCCCATCAAGCGGCTCTTCCTCTGCATGGTCCCTGCCTCTGCGGCGGCTTCCTGCGCGCCACGGCCCGTCCGCGTGCTAGATTATTCGGTTGCAGCCATTTTCCCGTAGGCAGGAGAGTCTTCCGTGAGCATCATTGCCGGCATTGACCTGGGCGGCACCGCCATCAACTACACGCTGCTCGACGCCAGCGAGCACTTCCTCATCGAAGGCCTCTGCGAGCATCCCGCGCTCACCAAGCAGGGCCCCACGGTTTGCCTGCAGCAGATCGAAGACGGACTGAAGATTGCCGCCGCCAAGGCCGGCGTCGCCGTGAGCGATATCGTCGCCGTCGGCCTGGACACGCCCGGCCCGGCCAGCGCCACCGGAGTGCTCAGCGCGCGCGGCGCCACCAACTTTTCGCAGCAGGAATGGCGCGGCTTCGACGTGCGCCTCGGCATCGAGCGCAAGCTCGGCCTGCCGGCCACGTATCTGAATGACGCCAACGCCGGAGCGCTCTGGGGCCACTACACCTTCTTCGGCGACGATAAGTCCAAGAC
>CAVRDQ010000152.1:0-7208 GCA_963719655.1 uncultured Acidobacteriota bacterium
TAACTGTGTAGTCGTAGTGACCGCGATTTCTTAATCCCGGTGGCGCCGCCCGGCCAGGCGCTCCAGACTAACGACGAATCGCTCCCGCACGCCTGTACCAACGTGGAAATGGCGTGAATCACAGCTCATTCTCGCACTAATACGCCCACGGCTCGCTGCTGTTCGGCGGGCGTCGCTGGCGCCCATGCGGTCTCCGGTTTCGGCGTCAATTGCAATGCACTCGGCGTCGCCACGTGCGCGAGCTTGTGTCCCATCTTCTCCCAGCAGGTCCTGCGTGTCCGGCGAGAGTTGCCAAGTCCTCTCACTGCAAATCATCGGGCATCCACGGGCGGTGGAAGCGCGGAGCATTGACGGCGCGCTGAATCTCCTCGCCGTAGTCCACGGCGTGGATGAGCACGTTCCCCCCCAACCCAAAAACCTCATGCCAGTTCGCCATCCTTCACGACGATGGCCGGCGTCATGGAACTGAGCGGGCGCTTGCCGGGTGCGATGGCGTTGGCTTCACCCTGGATGAGTCCGAACTCTGCGGCCCAGCCTGGCTCGTGGCAAAGTCGTCCATCTCATCGTTGAGCAGGAACATCCCGCAAGTCGGGCAGGGTGGCGCGCGAGCCGAAGATGTCGTTCAGCGTGGTGGTCACCGAGACGGTCCCGCCATCGGAATCCACCACGGAGCGTGGTGTCGGTCCTTGCCGCTCGGTGGCGCGCAGGCGGCCACGCGGTCCAGATCGGCGAACGCGGGACACTCCAGTTGTCCGCTGGGTGTGGTCGTGGTCAAGACGCTCGCTACGCCCTCGGCAGATGGCGGCGCCCCCAGCCGCCACCAGCGGAACGTAGTCGGGATCGCCGTGCAGCAAGAACTCAGCGGTCGAAGTTGGCCTCCGCCACAGTGACGCGTGCGCGTGTGGCGGGTCTCTCGTAGCCTTCAAGGATGTTCAAAAACTCCAGTACTGCGCCATGTGGCGGCCGGCGCGCTAGACGTCGTATCTGTGATAAGCTTCCGTGCAGCACGGGCGCGTTTGACCACCGTGTAGGAGTTGTATCAAAAGTGATGAGGCTGCTGCGCTCTCCGATGGCCGTGGCGACCTGGTGTGCCAGTTCGCCGCGGAGAAGTCAGCCGGGTCGACGGCTCCGAGGCGGCCAGTTCGGGCTGCTTCAACTCCGCCGTCAGGTAATAGTTGCTCTTGCTGGAAGATGCGGCGCACTCGGCATCCTCGCCAAGATGCTTTTTCGTGCATCACTTGGTTCGCGCCCGTGACGATCACAGCTCTCGCGCGCCAGGCGGACGGCGGGCTCCATGAACCTACCCCCGAACTCGGCCTCCACAAGCCCGGAAACCGTGCCTCTAACGCCTTTTGGGCGATAGTCGCAGCGGCTCTCCTGCGTGGCGTTGCCGTCCTCACAAAGTTGCAGGAGACGCGCGGCCACATGCTTCTCGCGGAAGTCGAGGAAACTCACTTTGCCGTTGGGGATACGGTAGAGAAGGCAACTCGCTGTCGACGTTGCCTGCATAAATTGCACGATGGCAAAACCAACGGCCACGGCGGCATCACTGATTCTGCCCCCCGGCGCGCATGATCTCCGCCCCGGGGCGCCGACGGGCCTTCGGGTGCACGCTGGCCACGATCGCGTGCGGCGCGGGGCGGGGACGAATCAAAGGGGCGGCGGAAAGGGGCGGCGCGGCCAAACTGCGAGTTAGGAGGGGGGCGCGGGAACTCTATGGGCGAAATTTTCAGTCGGAGTCTCATCGAACTGAAGCTTCTACGTCAGCTTCCTGATGCGCGGGGACAATTAATGGCCTCCGCGCGGCTGGTTTTACATTTCCCGGCGCCGGAGATTTCTGACGGATTGAGTTTGCAGGTTACACCGCAGGCCGGGAAATGTAAAACCAGCCGCGCGGAGGCCATTGACCTGTCCCCGCGCATCGGTTAGCGTGGAGCCAGTTCGATGAGACTCCGACTGAAAATTTCGCCCATACCGTTCCGCGCCCTACTGCCGCTCGCAGGCCTTCTTGTGGCCGCGCTGCCGCTTGCCGCCACAGGTTTTGATGCCGTCCGCGCGCCGCACGCGATGGTGGCCAGCGTGCACCCGGAGGCCAGTCGCGCCGGGGCGGAGATCATGCGCGCCGGGGGCAATTCGGTGGATGCCGCCGTGGCCGTTGGCTTTGCATTGGCCGTCGTGCACCCGGCGGCGGGCAACATCGGCGGCGGAGGATTCCTGCTCTACCGTCTGCCCAACGGCGAAGTCCATTTCCTCGACTTCCGCGAGAAGGCGCCGATGGCGGCCGCGCGCAACATGTATCTGGATAAGGACGGCAACGCCACGCAGGAGAGCCGCTACGGCTATCGCGCCGCGGGCGTTCCAGGCACGGTTGCCGGGCTTGTGGAGGCCGAGCGCCGCTGGGGCAAGCTGGGGCTGGCCAAGGTCATGGAGCCCGCCATCCGCCTGGCGCGCGAGGGTGTGATCGTCACGCAGCACGAGGCCGAGGTGATGCACGAAAAGCATCTTGGCGAGGATGCCGAGTCGCGCCGCATCTTCCAGCGCGAGGGCAACTATTACCTGACGGGCGAGGTGCTGAAGCAGCCCGAACTGGCCGCCACCCTGGAGCGCATTGCGAACAACCCGGCTGACTTCTATCACGGCGAACTGGCACACCAGGTCGCCACGGCCATCCAGAAGCGCGGCGGCCTCATCACTTTTGCCGATCTCGACTCCTACACGGTGGTCGAACGCACCGTGCTGCACGGAACCTATCGCGGATACGACGTCTACAGCGCGCCGCCGCCCAGCAGTGGCGGAGTGGCGTTGCTGGAGACCTTGAACATCCTTGAAGGCTACGACCTGAAGGCAGCCCGCTCCAACAGCGCGCAGCACATTCACCTTGTGGCGGAGGCTTATCGCAGAGCCTTTTTCGACCGCTCGGTCTTCCTCGGCGATCCCGACTACGTTCCGGTTCCGGTGGCGCAGCTGATTGACAAGAAATATGCCGAGGCATGGCGCGAGCATCTTGACCCAGCGAAGGCCACGCCCAGCGGACAACTGGAGCGTCCCGCGTTCGCCGATCTGGACCGCATGGCCGCCCTGCGCGAGCCCGCCACCGACGGCGAAAAGACCGACACCACGCATTACTCCGTGGTGGATTCCGATGGCGGAGCCGTCTCGGTGACCACCACGCTGAACGACATCTTCGGCTCGCGCGCCACCCTGCCCGGCTTCGGATTCCTGCTCAACGATGAGATGGACGACTTTGCCACCAAGCCCGGCTCGGCCAACATGTTCGGACTCATCCAGGGTGAGGCCAACGCCATCGCACCCGGCAAGCGCCCGCTCAGTTCCATGACGCCGGCCATCGTCGTGAAGGATGGCAAACTGGCACTGGTTCTGGGCTCGCCCGGCGGACCGACGATCATTACCACGGTGGCCAACGTGCTCATCCACGCCGTGGACTACGGCGAGGAGATTCAGCACGCGGTCAATGCTCCGCGCTTCCACCACCAGTGGATGCCCGATGAACTGCGGGTGGAGAACTGGCAACTCTCGCCGGACACGCAGGACCTGCTGGAGAAGATGGGACACAAGCTCAAGCGCACCGGGAGCTGGGGCGACGCCGAGTGCATTGCAATTGACGCCAAAACCGGAGACCGCATGGGCGCCAGCGACGCCCGCAACGGCGGACAAGCCGTGGGCTGGTAAGACGTGCGAGAATGAGCCTATGATTCACGCCATTTCCACATTCGTGCACGTGCGGGAGCGATTGCATCCCGGTATTCTGGAGCGCCTGGCCCAGGGCGGCGCCACCGGGATTGAGATCTTCGCCATGCGCAGCCACTACGACTACACGAACGCGCCGCAGTTGCGCGAGCTGGCCAGCTTTTTCCACTCGCAACCCACGGTCAAGCTGGAGAGCCTGCACGCACCGCCCTATGCCGGCGGCGAGTGGGGACGCTTCGACTCCGCGCCGCTGAACATCGCCGGCGGCGAGCGCAAGGATCGCGTCGAGGCCATGGACGAGATCAAGCGTGCCATCGAGTCGGCGGAGATTCTGCCCTTCCGCTACTTGAACCTGCACGTTGGCCTGGCTGGAGATTTCTTCGATGAACAGAAGTTCGAGCACGCGCTCAGCTCGGTGGAACACCTGCGCGCCTTTGCCCGGCCGCTCGGCGTGCGTTTGCTGCTGGAAAATATCCCCGGCGATCTGGCCTCTCCGGCGAAGCTGGCGGAACTGATCCGCGCCCTGCACTATGACGACATCGGAATCTGCCTCGACCTCGGCCATGCCCACATGGAGTCCGGCATTGAGCAGGCATTTGAGTCCGTGAGCCCGCTGCTGCGCTCCGTGCATGTACATGACAACCATGGAGAAAAAGACGAGCATCTGTGGCCCGGCGCGGGCACCATTGACTGGAAGCGGACGATGGAATTGCTGCGCACCGCTCCGCAGCCGCCGAACCTTGTGCTGGAGGTCGAAGGCGACCACGCGGGCAATCCCGACTTTGGTCCGCGGGTTCCGGAGAAGATGCGCGAGGCCTGGACGCTGCTCGAATAGCAGTCGCGTGAGTCAGTGGCGGTTGAAGCGGCCCGGGGGCGGAGTTCTCGGCGCTTCTTCAAAGCTGCTGCTTTCCGTGACACCGCGTTTTGGACGCAGGTTGGCCCCATGACGATCGCCCGAAAGTGACGCGCGTCACACACCGGTGCGGTTTCCAAGGCTTATAGTGTTTCTGGTTCCATAGAAATCAAGCTGCTCTCCAGTGGGGCGGCAGCAGAGCTTTTTTATAAAGGACGGAAGGCATGTCAGTAGAAGGCGGGGACAAGGGTCCCCAGATTTGGTCGAATACACAGGCCTATGTGATGGCCGTGTTGTGCCTGCTGGTGGGCTTTGCCGTGGGCTATCTTCTGCGTGGCTCCGCCAGCAGCACCGCCCCGGCGCCGGTGGCGCAGCAGCAGGCCATGCCGCCTGCGGGTATGGGTGGCAATGGGCAACAGCAGATGCCAACTCCCGAGCAGTTGAAGGCCATGGCCGACAAACAGGCTGCGCCGCTGCTGGAACAGCTGAAGTCCAAGCCCAATGATGCCGCGACGTTGACGCAGGTGGGCAACCTCTATTTTGACGCGCACGTTTTTCCGGCGGCCATTGACTACTACCAGAAGGCTCTGGCGGTGACTCCGAAGGACGCCGCCGTGCGCACCGACATGGCTACCGCCATGTTCTACCAGGGCGACTTTGACCACGCGATCGCCGAGTTCAATCGCGCCCTCCAGGATGATCCAAAGAATGGCAATGCGCTCTTCAACCGCGGCATCGTCAAGTGGCAGGGCAAGATGGACGTGGCTGGCGCGGTCGCCGACTGGGAACTGCTGTTGAAGCAGAATCCCACCTACGAGCAGGCCGACCAGGTGAAGATGTACATCGCCCAGGCCAAAAAGCACGCCAACATGAAGCCCGGCCAGAAGACTGATAAGCCGGCCATGTAAAGGGCCACCACGCGAGTGGCCGGGACGTTGAGGGATGCAAGTGAGCCGGAGATAGGCCGGCGGAGTCCTGGCGGGGTGCCTGCCAGGACTTTTTGGACTTCAAGTCATGCGCGTTTTGATGTTATCTTCAGCCCCCATGTGAGCTGCACCCCGCGAACGCAGCCCGCCGCTGTGATTGGAGCCAAACGCGGAGCTGGTGTATTCGCCCCGGGGTTGCCGATGGCCTCATGCCGGCCCGCCCGCAGATTCCCCCGTGTGGGGAATATTGCGAGGTGGAAAAAACGGTGTGTGTGAAATGCCCGGCGATTGGTTCTGTCCTGTTGCTTCGTTCAGTTGCGTCTGCCACGCATTCAGGGCACGGTTATTTTGCAGGCCGAAATCAGTAAAGCACGATTCAGAATTTGCAGTTAATCAGTGGGCATGCCATGCTGGCGCCGGCCGCAATTGAGGCGGTGAAGCAATGGCGCTACAAGCCATATCTGCTCAATGGTGAGCCGGTGGCTGTCGAGACCCAGGTGATTGTCAATTTCAGCTTGTCGGGCGGATAGATTTCGCAGTTCGCCGGCGGTTGGTTTTGTGGCGGTTGATGTCCTTCCCCGTCTCATCTTATCGAGGGGCGGGTAAAGTGGGCTGTTTTCTGCGCCCCGAGGGCCATTCTGGCCACGCGATTTCTTTTTTGGATACAACAGCAGAATCGAACCGGGCCTTCTAACCGGACACGGAGCGGTCTGCGGTTTGGTTACGTCGCTTCCGGGCTCAAGCCCAGGATCGATGAATTTGGATCGATGATTTTGTCAATGGACACCAAAGACGCCAAGATTAATGAATCAACGGCGGGAATTCCCAACCCGTGAGATAATCGGGCGGCGTTGCTCAGTATCTCTTGATCCAGCCACACCACGGACGTGACATCATTTATCGCATCCAAAACGGCTTCCACATTTTTCAATTTCCCCTTGAGTCCAAGCGTTCGACTTCAAAGAGGCTCATCGCGGAAACAGCAAAATCCACCTCGTCATCCAGGCAGGACTTCCAGAGCCTTATCGCTTCGTCATTACCGCTTGAAAGCTCAGAGGAAAAACCCGGTGTCAAGTCCGATCATCAATTCTAGCGTCCTTTAAGGGGGCGTCCTGTTTTCTGGCCCAAGATTCTTCTTTCGCCAGCCTGCGGGACCAACAGCAAAGAAAAGCGGGATAATTATTACGATAGAGGCGAAAGGAGTTTTTTTGTGAGAGAGAAGGGTACTGTGAAGTGGTTCAACGGGGCGAAGGGTTACGGGTTCATCCAGCGCTCCACGGGTGAGGATGTGTTTGTGCATTTCTCCGCCATCCAGGAGAACGGCTACCGCACCTTGAACGAAGGCGAGACGGTCGAATTCGATCTGCTCAAAGGGCCGAAAGGCTTCCAAGCCGGCAACGTCGTGCGCGCAGCGTAGTAGGTTCTCCCAACCAGTTCGCAACCCTCTCATCGGATGGGAGGGTTTTCTTTGGGATGAGAGGCGTTTTTGTTTGCAAACGAATCAAGAAAAGCCGAAGATTCAACGTTTCCCTTCTTGTACCTTAGTGTCCTTGGTGTTAAAGGGTTGGTTGAAGGGTTAAAGGGTTAAAGCTCCGAACCAGCAACCATTCTAAATTTCAATAACCGCGCAGTGACCGCAGCAAGGAAGCCGTCTTCAGCACGCGCCGGTAATACCGCTCCATCATCAAGCCCCGCTCCCGTCGCACCCTGCGCTCCTCTCC